>NZ_AP019368.1:3167500-3327500 GCF_004295685.1 Fluviispira sanaruensis | reverse complement strand
TTTTAGAGAATCCGATTTTAGGCAATTCTCGCTATAGGTGGATTAGTTTATGAAGCATCCTATTCTTAAATCTTTTGAATCAAAGTACATGCGCGCAAAGCCATTGCCTAATTTCAAGGCTGGTGACACTGTGTGCGTTTGGGTAAAAATCCAAGAAGGTACTGAAAAAGACGGAACTCCAAAATACCGTTTACAATCTTTCGAAGGAACTGTGATTCGTTACCGCAAGGGTACAACGAATTCTACTTTCCTCGTTCGTAAAATGTCTGCTGGGGCTATTGGTGTTGAGCGTAACTTCTTTGCGCACTCACCACTTATCGACCATGTTGATATTAAAGTTCGTGGTAAAGTTCGTCGTTCCAGAATTTACTACATCCGTAAGCTTCGCGGTAAAGCTGCTCGTATTTCGAGTCGCTATGTATCTGCAGAAGAGCTTAAGGCATCAGTGTAAAATCAGTAGTATTTTCTAAAAATGCAGACAACAAACAGAATAAAAGCCTATAGAAATTAGTTCTATAGGCTTTTATTTTTTATAGAGAATAAAAATGTAATTGAGATTACAAAGAAAATAAATGTCTTAAAATCAATCTTTTATTTAAAAATTCTTACTTTATAATAGCATAAAATTAAAAAAGAAAAAAAATATTGACCGATATTCAATTATAAATTTTAAAAATCGTCTGAATATCGGGCAGTAAAATTCAAAGTATTTTTGGCTGAAATTTATAAATACATGATTATATAAAACATTTAACTCTGGCATAAATATTGCATTAATTAAAATATGGAAGAAATATTTATTTCCATGAATTTTTTAATCGTAAAATAAAAGAGGTTTCAATGAATTACGAAAATCTGCAAAATTCTGAATTAATTAAAAACGAAAAAGTATCTGTGGCGGATAAAAGCATAAGAATAATTCGGAAAAAACTGAGAAGTGGGGATAAATATACTAAAATGCAGGAATCTTTGGCGCTTGCCCTTAACGAAGTGGCGTCATCACCTTATGTTGCTAAAAGATGGGTAAAACTCTGCTTATCCTATGTTGAATTTGTTTCTCCTGTTGAATCTGCAAAAGAACCAGGCCGACTTATGATATTGCTTTCACAATTTCCATATGGACTTTCTCGTAATGATCTCCTTGCTGCATTTTATGAAGGTTATGCGAATTCCTCACCGCAGCGTAAAGAAAGTTTGAGGGTTTGTTTAGAAAAAATTATTCAAAGAGCTCGAATAATCTTTTTTAAATATGATTTAACTATTATTTATTGCAAAATAAATAAAAAATATCTTATTTCACCGCTTTTTAAAAAGCATAATAAATAAAAATATAAAGAGTTTTGATCTCTTATTTTTTCCATTGTACTGTATTTTATAAATTCACAGACAGAGGAGATAATTTATGTTTGAGTCAAATCTTTTAGAAAGTAAAAAAATATTAGTAACTGGGGGTGGAACTGGACTTGGTAAAAGTATGTCAGAACGATTTTTATCTCTTGGCGCACATGTAGTTATTTGTGGAAGAAGAGAAGAAGTTCTCAAAGAAACTTGTAAAGAATTTAATAATAAATTCAAAAGTGAAAAGGCTTCGTATAAAGTGTGTGATGTGAAAGATGCAGCATCTGTTGAAAACATGATTGAAAGTATTTTTTCGGAAGGTGGATTGAATATTTTAGTAAATAATGCTGCAGGGAATTTTATATCTCGTACAGAAGATTTATCACCAAGAGCAGTCGACGCTGTGCTCAATATAGTTTTGCATGGCACAAGTTATGTGACTCTAGCATGTGCAAAAAGATGGTTAAAAACACAGCAAAAAGCTGCAGTTTTAAATATAGTGACAACATATGCCACAACTGGATCTGCATTTGTTGTTCCATCTGCAATGGCAAAAGCAGGTGTACTAGCTATGACAAGAAGTTTGGCAGTGGAATGGGGAGGAAAAGGAATACGCATGAATGCAATTGCACCAGGACCTTTTCCAACAGAAGGAGCTTGGGAAAGGCTTGTACCCAATGCGAATCTTGGTGAACAATTAGAAGGAAAAAACCCACTAGGAAGAGCTGGTCAGCATATTGAATTAGCAAATTTAGCCTCATACCTTGTTTCGGATTACGCTGCATTTATCAATGGAGAAGTCGTTACCATTGATGGTGGTGAGTGGTTGCAAGGCGCTGGGGAATTTAATTTTTTAAAATCTATGAAAACCGAAGATTGGGAAATGATGCAAAAGAAGCGGGCAAAATAAAGAATTTTAAACTTTAGAAAAACTGGGAACAATTCAATAAATAATGCAAATAGATCGACAGGATTCGATAATTTCTAAATTCTTTTGTTTTAAAAAGTTCAGGAAAACTTTTTAAAACAATGTTTCTTTGATTATGGGCTAGATGTGCAGCTGCTAACTTAACAGTTGCTGTAATAAATTTTTCTTCATCTGCGTCTTAAAGAGATTTAAAGACTGCATCAATGAGCTGAGATTGATGTGTAATTTGTACTATAAAAGATGGGCGATCACTGTCATTAGCTTTTTAGCATTGACGATCGATTGAATAATTAAGTATAAATGTATCATAATCAAATTTTATCACCAGAAGAAAAAATTGAAAATCAAAAAAATAAATCTGCTATTATCATATATAATATTAGAAAACTATTGATGATAATGTTTATAAAATATTGCCTTAGGTTATATTTCTCACGAATGGCCTCATTTACTTCATTTTATGATCAATGGACTTGTTTCTTTGTCAAATAACAGGGGAGAAAATTGCATCAGACTTTTTGCAATTGGAAGAAAAAATTGGCTCTTTTCCCAGTTGTTCATGGCGGTCAAGGTAGTGCCATTCTTTATTTTTTCATTGCAACTGCTAAAGATAATGACTTGCAAGTAAAATGGGTTGAGTTTAGCGCTTATAAAATATCAATTAATTTTTAGATAAATAAATATTTAAAATTACGTATTTCTGGATGGATACAAACTAGCGGATTAAAGAATCAAATTCGCCATTATAATATTTAACATTTGCGAGGCTTAGTTGGCATCGGTAACAGCTCATTAAGAAGTGGACTTCGTTGTTATTACAGCTAGTTCTATTGAGCTCGCACTTCCACTCTTCCTAAACCTTTGACCATGCCAAGCGGAAATTAATGGAGCACTGTGCTCGATTCTGGGTAGCAAATAGTTATTCAGCTTTCAAACTTTTTGAGCGCTTCAAATTTTGCAAAGAAGGAACATAGGTCAATAAGTGTGATTTTACTGAAAATATCTTATAAATAATATATAGTTAACTTTTTTTATATTTAAGGTTTTACAAATTATTCCGATTGATTAGACGGATTTTAAAATTTATCTAATTTTTTGGATTTAAAATGAAAAATTATAAAATATTTATCTTAGTGATGTTTTTAAGTTTGATTTTCAGTTCTTGTAAAAAAGATAGCAATTCTGAATCAGTAGCTTCTAAACTTCAAATTATAAACTTAAGTGGTAACTTTGGTTTGATAACAATGAGTTATAAGTTTAAAAGGACTTTTGAATTACAGAATTTTTATTCTGAAAAAATTATAATTAAAAACATAACAATTTCAAATAGTAATTTTAAACTTGAATCACCTAATCCGGATACGACAGTAACAAGTAATGAAATTCAATCTTGTTCGAGTGAACTTGAAAGTGAAAAAAAATGCTTATTATCAGTTATATTTCAACCAAGTAATACAAATTTTGAAATTGGATTTATTGAAGTAGATTATGAAATTAATGGAGGAATAAGTAGTTTTAAGTTTCAGATTTCTGGACAGGGAAAAGAAGAAACTGAAACTCATAAACTTTTATCGCAGCTAGGTAATAAGTTTATAATTAAATTTGCAGATTATAATGTCAAAGGCAAACCAATTGCTGAGAATAAATTTATAAAAAGTATTTTAGAGAAAAACCATTCACGCAAATTTGTTTATGATGATTTTTTCCAAGATAAAGCAAATAAAGGCCATGAAGTATGGGATTTACAATTAAAAGTTCCCCGTGTGATTGGATATGTATTTCGATCTGATACCAGGGGCCCTTCGGTTCAATTTAAAGATTGTCTAGATGAATGGCAAAATGGTTATAAGCTTAATGACCCTATGACTGGAACAGAAGTTGAATATAAAAAGCAAGTCGATAAATTCGGCAATAAAATTAACTGTGGAGTGGAAGACGTTGGAGGATTTTGGCCACGAACAACTTTTCCCAATGATTTAAAATATATTAATGAAATGTTAATAAGGTATAAGAAGATGACAGGAGAAGATTTTGATATTACAAAACAACCTATAGATGATTTACCTGAGGCTCCCAATTCTAAAGATTTTAAAAAAAGTAATCGTGGTTATATCCCCACTGATTTTGGGAAAATGACCTTAATATTGAATTGGTATTTACAAAATCAATTAAATTTATCTGCACATGTGCATGAAAACTATGATTTTAAAGGTTTCATTTCTACTTCTTATCAAGCTAAATTTGTTCATGATTGGGCATCTAGAACTATCGAGGGCACTAGTACATATATAATGCCGAAAGGAAGTCGCTGGATTTATGTCATTTATACAGAAGGTGGGTTTGAAATGCCTGAATCTAATGATCCAGATTATAAAATAACAAAAGCTCCTAAAATAAAATTCGTAAAATATGACAATAAGGAGGTTGTTATAGCTGGAGGAGTGCCATGGGAAGATATTATGGCTTATACTGAAATGGATTCTAATAAAATCTTTTTTAGAGAAGGTTTCGATAAAATGGATTATAAAGCGTACAAAAAAATTTATAGATTATTATCTTCATTTAAGAAATGAATCTATTCTTATTCAAGAAAAAAATTTTTCAATTATGAGATAGAAAAAAACAAAATTTATTTGTTTTTTTCTTCACTTAAACCATATTTTTTAATGAAATAATAAGTGCGATTTTTTTTATTTTTGAGTGCTATCTCTAATTGTTCATCATTAATAGTTCCTCTGAGGGACTCCATACCGTGAAAGTTGATAATATAAGATAGTACAGAACGGATCTTAAGTGTTATTGATGTCGCTAGGAGTGAAAGATTTAAATAAGTAAAATAAAATTTTATTTTAACATATCTTTACGTAGCTGCAGCAATACAACAATCTTCACCGATCCAAAAAATGAAATCAGCAAGGCAAAAGCGTGAGCGGATAAACGGTGCAAAGCGAATGGCCCAACGATATTCAAGCGCAGTGGTATTTGGTGTGGTTGCTTCAGGAAATATTGGCAACTGGGCTTGTTCTAGCAGCGCTTGCATTGAGTGGGAGCTAAGGGTCAATTTTTTTAAATGTGCTTTTATTTCTGGCCATTCATGGATAAAATCAGTAAATCTTTCTTTTGCTATATCCCACTTTTGACTTTTTTTAAGATAATCTGAAATAAATATTTCTTTTGCAGAATGTAATTTTGCAGATAAATTTATATCGATTTTCTTTCTTTCTGATTCAGAGAATTTATCTTCATCTTTACCAAAAAAAGGTGCAGCACTAAAAAAGTGATTGATGATTTGATTTGTATCTTTTTCATTCATGCTGCGAAATTTTTTCAAATCAAAATTTTCAATTTCTAAAAGCCATTCAAAACTCATTGCACTTGTCAGAGAAGCCAATGCAACCTGCTCTCCATGTAAAACAAGAGGGCGATCTGAACTCAAACGGAGAAAATCGAGGGCATGGCTTATCACGTGCTCATATCCACTTAAAGGAGTCGTTTCGCCCGAAAGAGACATTGCTATGCCAGCCATAGCGAGTGCAGCCGCAGAAATTTCAACGGCGCGGGTAGAAAGCTCTTTTTGTCCAAATTCAGAAGCAACTTGCTTAAGTGGTTCAGCAAAAACTTCCATCAAACGAAAGGCAAGTTCATCATATTTTTCAGAAATTCCTAATTTAAATCCTAAGTACCAATCACCATAGGCCACGAAACGTGCGAGGAGATCTCCATAGCCAGCACGGGAAAGTTCCATCGGTGCTGCTTGTAAAAGGGGGGTAAGCCAAAAAGTAGCATAGATATCCTTTGATTGCCTTGTTCTTTTTGCTCCGGAAATGTCCACGACAGAAAAAGACGAGGAAAATGCAGTTACTGTCATTGCTGTCGGTATTGAAATAAAAAGAGCATTGGGTTTATTTAAAAAAAGCGAATGTTTTAAAAGATCGGTGATCGTTCCACTGCCCAAAGCAATATAAATCTCACAATCTGTTTCATTTAGAATAAGGTCGGTTGTTTTTTTTAAAAAATATTCCGAAGCATGGATTTCGTCACAGTTGGAATTGCTTTCTGTTGCAAGATTTTTTTCAATAACAGAGAATGTATTAGCGAGAATTTTAGATATTTTTTCTAAAATATTTGTATTAGAGTCTTTGTCAGATTTTTTATTTTTTCCATCATGTAAAATAAATACTTTATTATTTTTGTATTTAGATAAAATCTGTGTGATTTTTTCAGAAAAATCTTCATAATTATGGCAGCAGTATTGTATGGGTATTTTTTTATTTGCAATGGGATCTATCTTTTCATCTGCAAATGCTTGGGTCATTTTTTCAAAAAAAATGCTCATTTTTTTTGTCCTTGTAAAGCAAAAGCCCTGCAGTGCAAGGCTTAGTTTACTTTCTTTTCAGAGAGTTATTATTAGCGAGAAAAATGAATAACCGAAGCGTCTGCTTGGGTTTGTTCTTCAATCGTATCCGCAGTATTAATGATTCTCGTATTTTTTTCTACGGCTTGTGAATAATCGAGATTAATTGCCCAACGTGGGCCAAAAATACCGATAAATAAAGAAGCTATCACTGCAATTAACGATAAAATAAGCATCCCAGAATTTGTTTCTGAATCTTGATTACTTTGTGCAGAATAACGAGTGGATGGTTTAAACCACATTTCAACCATCACAGAAAGATAGTAATAAAGTGACAAGCAGCTAAATACGACTAAAATAATGGATAAACCAATAAGTCCTTGATTTACTGCAGAGAGAATTAAAAAGAATTTTCCGAAAAAGCCTGCTACGGGAGGAATTCCTGCGAAACCAAAAAGGAAAATAGTGAGAGCAAAAGCAGCGAAAGGTTTTTTAGAACCCATTCCAGCGAGTTCTTCTTTCAGAAGATCTTCTCTATTATGGTCTTCAAACCAAGCAATCACTGTAAATGCACCCATGCTTAACACAGCATAAATGACTGCGTAAGACATAAGGGATTGTTTCGCTTCTAGGCTCGTGGGATTGGACGCAAGAGAAGCAAAAGCAAGACAAAAGTAACCGGCATTGGCAACAGATGAATAAGCAAGCATGCGTTTTAGACTGTTGTGCACAAGGCCAAAAAGTGAGCCCACTACGATTGAGAATGCTCCCAAAACCCAGAACATTACGATTAAACTTGTGTGCCTGCCTTCTCCCAAACTTGAGCTTAAGATTCTCATAAAAACAATAGCAATACTGAATTTGACTAAAGAAGCCATAAAGCCTGTCAGATGAGAATTAGCTCCTTGATAAACGTCAGGTGCCCAAGAGTGAAATGGGGCAATGGCAAGTTTAAAAGAGAGGCCACTAAATAACAGGAGAACTCCGAGGAGAGAAAAGGGATGGTCAATTGAAATATTTAAATTTCTAAAGTCTGAAAAACGCAATGAACCAATACTTGCATAAATAAGGGCTGCACCCATTAATATAATAGCCGAAGCTGCTGCACCCAGAATAAAATATTTAATGGCTGCTTCCATACCTTGAAAGCTTTTTCTTTGGTAGCCAACAAGAACATAGAGTGAAATACTTGTTAATTCGAGGCCAATAAAAAATCCTAGAAACTCTCCAGCAGAGCACATTATCATGAGTCCTGCTGCTGACATTAATAAAAGAGAAATTAATTCCGAACGTAACAATTGTTTTCCAATTGCTGTCATCGAACTTGCCATTAAAGTGAATAAAGTACCAATAGCAATAACTGAAAAAGATACCGAAGAAATCTCATCAATTAAAACACCGCTACCAAGAAAAGCGACAGGAGTTTCAATTTTTGCAGTGATTGCAAGAGCAGCAGAAGCAAAACATATGAAAACTGCAACGTACCATGAAGGGTAACAAGGTTTTTCTGGGTCTGTTTTGAAAACTCCCAAAATCATGGTAATAAGTGAGCCAATTAGTAACAATAAAATGGGCGCTGCAAGAAGATAGAAAGAAGAACTTGGTAAAATATCGTTCCACAATCTATTTTGAATTGCATCTTTTACAATTTCTGGGAGTCGAGACATCATAAAATTTGACGACATCATTTTACTCCTTGTTTAATTTCTAAAGAGAATTTACTCAAAGGCATAAGAATTCCATTTTTTGTATTGGCCAGTTCAGACGAGTAAGCTGAATTATTTTTTATACATCTTTCAATATTAACAAGAGTTGGTTTTGTGTGCTCAAGAATTCCAGATGAAGAAAAGCCAAGGACAAAAATAAATATTGATAATATTACTAATTGAAAAACTTCGTGCTTGTGCATTCCGGCAAGTTTTTTATTTTCTTCGTGAGTGATAGGCCCAAATAATATTTTATAGGTAGCCCAAAGAATATAAACAGCACCAATAATAACTCCAATTGTGGCCAGAGAGCCTAAAATTGGATTTGCTTGAAATGCGCCTATCAAAATAAGCCATTCACCAATAAAACTTCCTGTACTTGGCAATGCTACTGAACCCATCGCTGCTATGACAAAGAAAAAAGCATACCATGGCATAACTTTGGCAAGACCACCGAAGTCGTCAAGTTCAAAAGAATTTTTTCTTTCATATAAAATATTAAATAAAATAAAGAGTGCTCCAGCTGTAATAGCATGATTGAGCATTTGATAGAGAGCACCTTGGAGACCAAGCGTATTTAAAGAAAAAATCCCTATGACGATAAAGCCTAAATGGCTTAGAGAAGAAAATGCCATAATTCTTCGAACATTTGATTGTTTCCAAGCAATAAGTGCACCATAAAGAATGCCGATCACAGCAAGGAGCATAATTGGCTTTGCGTAATAGGCTGCAGCACTTGGAAATAAGCACAGGCTAAAGCGAATAAGGCCATACGTTGCTAACTTTAGAATAACACCTGACATAAGTGTATATGTCGCTGGAGCTTGTTCATATGTGTCAGGTAACCAAGTGTGAAATGGGAAAATTGGAACTTTTATTCCAAATGCTAAAGTAACAGCAAGGAATAGCCAGGCTTGAGTATTAAATGGTAGAGTAACAGCGGTTGAATATAAATCTAGAATATTTGAAGAATAAAGTCCACCATGACTATTTGCGTGTGCAAAATATAAATATATGAGAGCAACGAGCATTAGTAAACTGCCAATTACTCCATAAATGAATAGTTTTAAAGTCGCATAGATCCTGTCTTTTCCGCCCCAAATTCCGATCATAAAGTAAACAGGGATAAGGCTGAGTTCCCAAAAAACATAAAATAAAACAACATCGAGAGAAACAAATACACCAATTATTGCAGATTCAAGTAACAAAAATAAAGCAAGAAAACCTTTTACTTTTGTTTTGAGTGATGTGTAAGTTGTTATCATTACGATGGCGCAAAATAAAGTCGATAAAAGTACGAGTATTAAATTAATTCCATCAACACCAACGATATATTTTATTCCTGTTGAATTAGGTAGCCAGTTTGCAACTTGTGAAAATTGAAACTGTGCTGTGTTTGGAACAAAATGTCTCACCAGATGGAGTGAAAAAATAAATTCAAGAATTGTTGCACCCATTGCAATATGTCTGTGAATTCGGGAGTCATCTTTTCCTGGAATCACTAATATTAGCAAAGCTGCTAAAACTGGAAAAACTATGAGCAGGGATAAAATCCACTGCGAAATTTCATCTATCATTGTATCCTCTCACCTGCTCAAAGAAATAGAATTAACCCAAAAACAAAAACACCAATATAGATGAACTTGAGGTAATTTCTTGCCATACCTGATTGAGCGTCGCTTGCGACGCT
Source organism: Fluviispira sanaruensis (assembly GCF_004295685.1). Lineage (NCBI taxonomy): Bacteria > Pseudomonadati > Bdellovibrionota > Oligoflexia > Silvanigrellales > Silvanigrellaceae > Fluviispira > Fluviispira sanaruensis. The sequence continues at coordinate 3,317,484 of NZ_AP019368.1, read as the reverse complement.
TGTGCCAGTGTATAGAGTTTCAGGGATGCCATTTACAACACCATCAATAACTTTCCGATCAATAATTCTGTAAAGAAAACTACCAAAATGAGCTAATGGTTGATAAATTACGAGATTATAAAGTTCGTCAACACGCCATTTATCTCTGATTAATCTATAAAAACCACCAAATGCATTGGCAAAGCGTTCGCCGCCTTGAGGTCCATTTTTGTATACAGTGATCGCAAACAAGGCACCAATAAACACAATAATAATTGATGCTCCCATTAGGCCAAATTCCATGGAATGGCTTAGTGGATTTCCATGAATACCACTTGCTTTTAAAATCTCTTCAGATTGCATAAGAACGGGAGATAAAAATCTTGTAATAAAATCTTCTTTGCCAGTGAAAACTTCTGGAATTGCAATCAATCCTCCTAAGGCAGAAAAAATTGCAAGAATAATGAGTGGCAAAGTTATAACATAATTTGTTTCATGTATTTTTTCAGGATGTTCAGCTCTCGATTCGCCAAAAAACACCAACCAAGTGAGGCGCAACATATAAAACGCGGTGAATCCTGCAGTAATCCAGCCGACAAACCAAAGGATTGGGTTGCCAAATGGTCCTGACCAAGCTGCTGCTAAAATAGCATCTTTTGAGAAAAACCCTGAAAACCCTGGGAAACCAATAATAGCAAGAGTCGCAATTATAAATGTAATACTTGTTATTGGCATTCTTTTGAAAAGACCACCCATTTTACGAATATCTTGTTCATGGTGCATAGCGTGAATGACGCTTCCTGCTCCTAGGAAGAGGCAGGCTTTGAAAAATGCATGGGTGATGACGTGAGAAACACCATATTGAAATGCGCCAACGCCACAAGCTAAAACCATATAACCGAGTTGACTACATGTTGAATAAGCTAAAACTTTTTTAATATCTGTTTGAGCAAATCCAATTGTTGCAGATAAAATAGCAGTGGCTGCGCCAACAATCGCAATTGTTGTCATAACGGTTGGACTTAATACAAGAACAAAACTCACTCTGTTCATAAGATAAATGCCAGAAGTCACCATCGTAGCCGCATGGATAAGGGCTGAAACAGGTGTTGGACCTGCCATGGCATCCGGAAGCCAAGTGTAAAGTGGAATTTGCGCCGATTTACCAGCTACGCCAAGTAAAAGACAAAGGCCAATTAAAGTGATTTCTAATGAGTGTTCTGTATAGAAATTTTGTGGTGTTGCAGCAATAATAGTGGCAATTTCACTATAATTAATGGTTTTAAAGAGCATATAGCAAAGAAACATAGCAATTAGAAACCCAGCATCACCTACTCTATTAGCTATGAATGCCTTGATTGCTGCCATAGAGTTTGCTGTGTCTTCATACCAATAGCCAATTAAAAGATAAGAGCATACTCCCACACCTTCCCAGCCCAAGAAAGTAACAAGCATATTTGAGCCAAGAACAAGGAGAAGCATTGAAACAATAAATAAATTTAAATAAACAAAAAAACGATAAGGGCGGTTTTCATGATGCATATACTCACCTGAATACAGATGAATAAGAGTACCTACACCGGTAATTACAAGTAAAAATAATCCCGACAATCTATCAGCTGTCAAAGCAAAAGAAATATTAAATTCTTTTCCGTTAATTAACGGAACACTAATCCAATCAAATAATTCTGCAATAACAGGTGTTCCCTTAGCGATTGGACCAAAAAATAAAATAAGTGATAATATAAAAGGGATTGCTACCGCTAAAGTTGCTGTTAAACAAGAAACGACAACGCTCATGTGTCTAAATACAAATGCATTTAGTAATGCGCCAATGAGTGGAAAGAGTACAATAAGAGCAAGAAGAGTTTGATCGTGCATTTTAACCTCTTAGCATTCTGAGATCATCGATCTCAATGCTTGATTTAGCTCTGTAAAGAGAAATGATAAGAGCCAAGCCAATTCCTGCTTCACATGCTGCAACTGCCATAACGAAAAACATAACAACTTGGCCATCAATGGTATTTGTAAGTGTACTTGCGCTAATAAATGCAAGGTTAGCTGCATTCAGCATAATTTCAACACTGAGCATCATAAAAATAATATTTTTTCTGAACATGACGCCAAAAATACCGACAATAAATAATAATAATGAAAAATATATACCTAATTCAGGAAGACTTGGCATCATTCACCTTCGCTTTCTTTGCTATAACAATAGATCCAACAATTGCTGCTAAAATTAAAAAGCTAACTATTTCAAAAGCCCAAAGGTAATCTGTAAACAAAAGGGAGGAAACATTTTTAACATTTTCATTCATTTGAGCAGGGTAATAAGGAGGACGAGCATTGATAAGTGTTGTAGAATTGAGACCTGATGTGAGATAACCTTGGCCAACTTTTGTTCCCAAAAAGAGCGCTCCAAGAAACCCGATAGCAATTAAAATAATTTCATTTAAGGTAACTCTACCATATCTCAATTCTTCAGGTGGTAAATTTAAAAGCATAATGACGAATACGAACACAACCATAATAGCGCCAGCATAAACAATTATTTGGGCAACTGCAGAAAAATGAGCGCCAAGAAGTCCATACATTCCTGCAAGAAGCATCATAATAATGATGAGGAGCATTGCGGCTGTAACAGGCCATTTGCGTGTGATCATTGCCGCGGACAAGAACACCGCAAGAATTCCCATGATCATGAAAGAAATTTGAATTGCCATATTGAAAAACTCTCCCTAGCCTCTTAGTGAAATTTTATAAATGCAGTTATAATTGCAGTCACAACCAAATTAACAAGAGCAATTGGGAGAAGATAAACCCAACCTAATTTCATGAGTTGATCGTAGCGGAAACGTGGAATAGTAAAACGTACTTGTACAAAAAACCACATAAGTAACACTACTTTTAATAAAAGAACTCCAAGACCAATTGGGAAAAGAATCCATCTTGTTAAAGCTTCACCTAATGTTGGGGTGAGATATTCCAAAAGGAGATGTTGAGATATCCATGGGATTTCATAACCACCAAAAAACATTGAGACAGTTAAGACACACATAACAAACATCATGGAATATTCACCGAGGAAAAAGAGTGACCAGCGCATTGCTCCATATTCGGTTAAAAATCCAGCGACCAACTCTCCTTCGCTCTCAGCGAGGTCAAATGGAAGACGATTTGTTTCTGCAAAAATTGTGACGAGAAAAATTACAAATGATACTGGGGCATGAAATAGTCCCCAATTTGGTAAAAAGCCAAACAGAATTTCGGATTGGCGGGCAATCATAACTTGCAGATCGAGAGTTCCCCAAATAAACACGAGTGGTATGATGCTCATGCCCATAGCGACTTCATAGCTCACCATTTGTGCGGAAGCGCGTAAGCCTCCAAGTAGTGAATATTTATTATTGGAAGACCAACCGGCTAAAGTAACACCATATACTGCAAGAGATGAAAGCGCAAATATAAGTAAAAATCCAGAGTTTAAATTAACAGCCTGTAAGGTAACAATCTGATTATTTACAATCAGATGACTTCCCCATGGAATAGCAACAGTCACGGCTAATCCAGTTATGACAGGGATAACGGGAGCCATAACGTAAAATGCTTTATGTACATATGGAGGAACAAAGTCTTCTTTAAAAAGCAATTTTATAGCATCGGCAATAGGTTGGCCAAGACCAAATATTCTAAATTTAAAAAAGCCGACTCGATTGGGACCCACTCGGCGTTGTAAAATCGCACATTGACGTCTTTCGACCCAGCTCATTATAGGAGCGACTTGTGCTCCGACTGCAATGCCCAGAAGCATAAGAAGAATTGTGCTCAAAATTTGTGTCATACTTAATTCAATCATTCTATATCTCCTTAATCCCAACGTAACGCGCCACGTTTGAGCACGTAAATATAGCCGATTGCAAGTGTTGCAACAAAAATTCCAATTTCAACAATTCCAAACCAACCTAAATAATCAAATGCTGCTGACCAAAGGTACATAAAGATGGTTTCAATATCAAAAAGAATAAAAAGTATTGCTGTCAAATAGAATTTGATTGAAAAACGTCTCTCAGCCGTGCTTGTGATTGGCAAGCCGCATTCATAGACTTCGAGTTTATGTTGATTAGGTTTTTTGGGGCCTAATAAAAATGAAACACCGCTCACTCCCAAGCCAAGTGCCAGTCCAAAAATTAAAATGAGCAATATTGGTAAATATGGGTTCATACCAATATATTGTACGGAATGCTCCATAAACAAGTTCCTCCTCAACGTGTTCCAGTAACTCATATTCATGAATGCGACAAGAGAGCGCTAGATTTTATCTATTAGAATATTCTTCTCTTAAGAGAATGATGCGATAAACTATAGAAGCGCAAAGACGTGCTGTCTGATCAAGAGTATCTCTTGCTGGGCAAAGTTCTGCAATGTCCATAATGCGACATGTATTTGATTTTCCAAAATATGCGAATGTTTGAGAAAGATCTTTCATTTGCGCTCCAATGGGAGTCGAAGCGCTTGTTCCAGGAGCAAGCGCTTGATCAAATATGTCCAAGCAAAGTGAAATGTGCAAGCTTCCCGTTTTTCGTTCAAAGCCAAATTTAGAGCAATCGTCAATATGATCATGGATATGCTCGGAAGGTATTTGTATATTTCCACTTATATTTTCTTTCCAAATATTTAATAGGGAAATATATTCGACAGTTTTAATTCCATTTTGCATTGCGTAGTTAAAAAGAGAATGAGGGTTGCGCTCCCTTTGAATGCCAATTTCTAAAAGGGCTTTGCCATTTGCAATGTTTTTATTAAAATCTTTAATTATTCGATAAAACGCTGTGCCGCTATTTATTTCGTTATTTATAACGGGGCGTAAATCAAAATGTGCATCCAGGTTGATAATAGGAATAATTTCGTTTTCTTTACTTTTTACATGACCTTTGTAACTTCCATATGTGAAGTCGTGGCCGCCTCCTATTACGAAAATGAGTCTAGGATTATTGCTTAATAGGAACTCAATAACGTCAGCAAGTCTGTCATGGGTTTCTTCAATTGTATTTGCTAAAATAATATTTCCGACATCGGTAATCTTATCGGATAGAAAATCTTGAGTAACACTGGTTGAGGGTAAATTTTGCGATAATTTTTTTGAGTTTGTTATCTTCTGCATGATTTTCGTGTCATACATTTTATAGAAAGATTCGCGAAAAAATTTTGGCCCTTCTTTCGCTCCGGGATTTCCTAAATTCGCGATGACACCACGATCATCTGGAATACCTATGATAATAAATTTATCTGATATTTGCTCAGTAATGAAATGATTATTTTTAGAATTTAAGGATATTTTTGAAAAATTAGAAGCGATTGATTCTGCTCTGGCATTAAAATTTAATTTGGCTGGTTCGAGATATTTTAAAACATCTATATTCATTTAAATTTTTCTCTTTATAAAATGTTCTATCTAAATAGGTACACTATCGTATAATTGCTTTAAAAGAGAAAATTTGCAAGAATTAAATAGGTTTTGCACCTTTTTTGCCAGCTTTCGCTGTGCCAGAAGATGTCTTTCCTAAACTTTTTTGAATAAAACGCATGACTTTCTTCTTAAGTTCTTTATTTTCATCTAAAATAATTTTTAAGAGATCTAATTCATCTGTTCCGCGCATTTTTTTTGAATTTATATTCTTTTTAAGATTACCTTGCTTTGCCATATAATATCCCCTTTTTATATATCGGAGGAGATATTATATTAATTAAATGAACTCAGATAGATTTTGCAGCTTGCGTCAAATCATTTAAAAGGTCTTGAGCATCTTCTATACCAACCGAAAATCTTAAAAGATCTGGAGTGATACCAAGTTTTTTTCTGAGTTCAGGAGGAACGCTTGCATGCGTCATTGTTTCTGGATGATTGACAAGGGATTCAACTCCTCCCAAGCTTTCTGCTAATGAGAAGTATTTTAGTTTAGATAAAAATATTTTTACTGTATTAAAATCGCCTTTGATTCTGGCAGATATCATGCCTGAATATCCACGCATTTGTTTTTTTGCGATATCAAATTGAGGATGGCTTTCTAAACCCGGAAAAATAACTTCAGAAAATATTTTCATACTTTGCATTTCACGTGCAAGATACAGCGCATTTTCGTGGTGCTTTTTCATTCTTAACGACAGAGTTTTTATACTTCTTAATAATAAAAATGCTTCAATCGGCGCATTTACACTACCGCCTGCAAACTGTAAAAATTTAAGTTGTTCGGCAAGCGAGTCGTCATTTAGCATAAGGCAGCCTCCCACTAAATCGCTGTGTCCTCCAATATATTTTGTTGTGCTGTGCAAAACAATTTGCGCACCGTGATCGATTGGATTTTGAAAAACAGGTGATGAGAACGTATTGTCTACACAAGTTGTTACGTTAAATTTCTTTGCTAAATTTGTTACAGCTGAAATATCTATTATTTTTAGCAAAGGGTTGGTTGGTGTTTCTATCCAAATTAATTTTGTATTCTTTTTGAAATAAGGCTCAATATTTTTAGGATTTGACATATCAACAAATTCAAATTCAATATTGTATTTAGAAAATATTTTTCTAAACATTCTTCCCGTACCACCATAAACATCATCACAAACAATAACATGGTCGCCAGGATTTAATAATTGAGCTACAGCTTGAACTGCAGCTAAGCCTGAAGCAAAAGTAATTGCATGTTTTGTGCCTTCAAGGGCTGCAAGTGAACTTTCAAGAGCTGTGCGCGTTGGGTTTCCGGCGCGTGAATAATCATAAATTTTAGGATTGCCAGGTGAGTCTTGCACATAGGTTGATGTTTGAAAAATTGGGGTCATGATTGCCCCAGTAGTTTGTTCAGGTTCAACGCCTGCATGCACACACAATGTATCGAAATTTTTCTTAATCATATGATGTCTCCAAGTTTAATTTTGATAAATTTCTGGAAAAAGGTTAAAGTCTGTTTCATGAAGTTCAAGAAATAATCGAGATAAATATTCTTTTTGTATTTCTGAATTAAGAGGAACGGAAGAATTATTTAAAAGATTTTTTACAATATCTGAATTGAGCATATCTTGGGGAAGTTCGCAGATGATTGGTTTATCATTTAACTCGGGCAAATCATTGCTATGGATCATTATTCCAGTATTATGCAGCATATGTCTTGGAAATAAAGTCTGATCATTTACCCACTTCGTATAGCCTTTTTCGTAGAATTCGATAAAAACATTTTCATTTGCATGATACATTTTATCACCAACGATCCAATGACCGATAGCGGCTAAGTGAATGCGAATTTGATTTGTTCTACCCGTTTGTGGTAAACAAGCAAATAATGTGTAGTCATTATATGTAGCAAGTTTTGCAAACCAAGTTTCTGCAGATTGAAGGTTTTTGCCTTCTACCCAAAGTTTTAAACGGATGAGTGAGTTTTCTGGTTCTCCAATAGGTAAATTGACTCTAAATTTTTCAGGTAATGCTCTGCTGCCTTTCGTAACAGCAATATACATTTTATCTACGTTGCCTTGTCTGAAAGCTTCTGAAATAATTCCCCGCGTTGATGATTTACGTGCACAAGCCAAAATCCCACTTGTTTCACGATCAATACGATGCACAGCTGCACAGTCAGCATAACCCATTTTAGCAGCAATATTTACAAAAGTATTTTTCCCATAGAGACCCGCAGCATGTATGACCATATTTGGCGGCTTAGAAAAAATACAAACATCTTCATTGTCAAACACAACATCAATTTTTTCTATAACATCTGGTTCATATTCAGGTGGATGAAAGAGCCAAATTTGATCATAATTTTTTAATTTATAAGTAGGTTTAATTTTATTTAGTTTGACTTCGTAGCCTTGATTTTTTTCTCTATGCGCTCCATGTTCTATCAAAACTTCATTGTTCTGAATTCTTTCACGCCATGTTTCTCGGTTGTGGAATTGAAATTTACGTGACATATATGCATCAATTCGTTCATTTTCATCCACATTTTCCATCCGGCTGCCAATTCTTCTAAACTCTTCTTGTTTAGGAATAAGATCTCTTTCTTTATGAATAGGCGAGCGCGCTTTTAACATAGATTGCATAACTTGATCTATATTTTCGTCAGTATGGGTTAAATCCGTTTCTTCATTTAAAGAGTTTTCGTTAGAAATATGTTCTACTTTAGTGTATTTTATTTTTTTAAAATAATCAATTTGTGGTATTTGAACTTCTTTTTTTGTCTTTAATAAATGATCTTTTATATTTAATAAAGTATCTGTTTCAATACTTGGGAATATTTCGATATCGAGATTGTTATTTGGATCAACTTCATTGATTATTTTTATAATTTCTTCAGCATTACCACCACTTAAATAGCATTTACAAGGAGAATGCATTTTTAAAGTAGCTAATAAAGTCGATGCTGTGGAAAGAAATATTCCGCGTTGAACATAGATTTCTTGATTCCAATGTCTATTATTTGGTGAAAATAATTCAGGATTGGCATAAAACTGTGGAACCAACGCAGTATAATGATGAATAGCATTGAAAGCCATTTGTAAGCCCGGAAAAATAAAATTTTCTAAAATATTTAAATTTGCAGAAACTCCTTCACATGTTACTGCAGTGCCAAATGAAAAAATAATCGTATTTCTTTTGGTTTTTTGCGCTTCTTTTGCCGCAAAAATAAATTTTAATGCTCTATCTGCGCCTAGCCTTTTTTTGTCAAAATCACCAGATATTTCAATTGCGCTTAAAATATCTTGTTCTGTGAATTTATTTTCTTTCAAAATAATCTCAGGGAATGTTGTGGTTAAAAAGTTTTTAATTGATTTCATTGTTTCTTGAGTCTTTTCAGGTGAATTAACTGAGGTATAAATGAAATCAATTTTTTTATTTCTATCAGCTATAAATCCTTCTAAAATTGGCCGTAAAGCATCCCTAACGTTATGTATATTTTTAGTTAAGAAAACATCGTATGGAATGTCAATTTGATATTTTTTAGAATCAGAAGATTGAAAACCAATGTGCACTCTTGTATTGCCAAAGTCAATTGCTAGAGTGGGTGAAATTTTTGCAACGGATAAATTTGAAATTGAAGGAGTTGTTTTAATATTTTTTTGCTCGATTTTATTAACATTTTTCTCTTTTATAGAAACTTCTCCAGATAAAATCGGATCCTTAGAGCCACTTAATAAAAGAGCTGCATTGTCATCGATACCTAAAAACTCCCCAACTCTTGTGCCTTTATTTACGGAGAGAATTGTGCCAAGTGGAAGAGATCTTTCAATTGCTAAATTTTTTAGTTGTTGAACGTCTCTTTTTACAAATAAATATTCATTAAGCTCATCTAATAAAGTTTCTGAAAAATACGATATTGTAGTCTGAATATATGATTTGGTATTTAAGAATTTATTTATATTTCTTTTTTCAGTTTTATTGATTTCAAGTGGAAATAGACTTTCCCAAAAAGAAGTAGATTTTTCAGTTGAAGGATGCTTAAAGAAATTTAAGCCAATACCAATAAAAAAATCACCAATATTGTTTTGGACAGAAGATGTTTCACAAAGAATTCCACATATTTTTTTGTAATATATTGGATCTGTTGTTAATTTGTTTTTGTTTTGATAAGAAATAATATCATTTGGCCATTTAATATAAATATTTTTATTATTTTGAAATGGTAAATCTTGAAAATGTGAGAGCAAAAAAGACTCTGTTTTTTTTAATGAGTCGAAAACAGCACAGCCAACAAGGGTTGTTACCCATTCAAAAGGAACTTTGATTTTTTGACTCGGAATTACGAGAGTTAAAGGTAAAAAGTCAGTTTGCTGAGCGAGGGCTTCCGCTAAATTCTGAAATATTGATATATTTTCCGATGGGTGCAAAGAAATTGCCGGATGCTCTGTTTGAAGCCAGGAACTGCCATTTCTGCCTCTGCCCCCCGTTTGCTTTTCTGCAAATACTGCAAATATTTTATTCTCATTGGATTCTCGCGCAATTTTTTTTGCAAGATCCATAGTTGAGTCAGTCTGTTCGGTTAAATACGTAATAATTTCAGAATGTGACATTTTAATTCCATTTTTAAAGCTAATACAAGCGGAGTGAACTTCGCTTGAAGAGTAAGCAGTTCTTTTGCAGTCGGATTTTACGAAATTATTTTAATAATTCAATAAATATCAAGTTAATATTTTAAGGCCGACAGATTTGCAAGCTCATATCAACCCATATTGCCTTGTGTATCAAAGCACCCATACTTAAGTAATCAACTTCTAAAGAACTAATTTCTAATAGATTTTTTTCATCTAAATTACCACTCAATTCAATTTTTATATTTTTATCATAAATATTTTTCTCAAAGATTGCCGTTCGCACATCGCTTAATGGAAAATTATCAAGCATAATGACGTCGGGGCGTTTTTTCAAAGCTGTTCTAAATTCAACTAAATCGCTCACTTCAATTTCAATTTTCGTTAAAATAGGAAGATTTTTATTTAAATTATCGAGAGCTTCTTCAATACTACCAATACTTCTTAAGTGATTTTCTTTTAGCATTGCGCCAGAATCGAGAGCATGTCTGTGATTTCTTGCTCCACCTACACGCGTTGCGTATTTTTCATACATGCGCAGCCCAGGAGTGGTTTTGCGAGTTTCTAGTAATTCAATATCTTTATTGATTTTTTTTATTTCAGCAGAAATGTGCTGCGTCTTATTCGTTATTCCACTCATTTTTGCAGCAAAATTAAGAGCAACCCGTTCTGCAAGTAAAATCGAGCTTGCACTGCCATTGCCTGCAATGACAATATCGCCTTTTTTAAGTGACATTCCATCCTTAAAATCTGAAAATATTTTTGTGTATCCGCCGGAGGTTTGTCTAAAGACCTCTTGCATTATATGCAATCCTGAGAGTATGAAATCATGCTTGGCGACCACAAAAAAATTCACAATAGGGTTTTTGGGGAAGCCGGCAAAGAGAGTTGAGTCTCCAGAGCCATGGTCTTCATCTAGCCAAAGAGTTATATCTGCACTGACACGATTGGGTGATACACCAAGTTTTGAGTTGCAAAAGTCAATAAAGTCTATTTGCAAAAGCTCATTTTTTGGCATCAAATATGGACAGTGTGGCTTTACTTTAGTCAGTTCCATGGTGCACCCTATAAATAATATTTTAATTGCCTTGAACAGACACGGCCGGATACTCATAACATGAAAAAAGCAAGACAAAAATATTTAGAAGGTTTTATACCAAAAAACATTATTGAATGTCTAAACGAACTTGAAAAAAAGGTTGAGCAAGGATTATTCACTGCTTGGTCGTTTGCTAATAATGACTATCAAGTATCTTGCTTTTGGGCAGACGAATTTAAACCTTCTGAAATAAAATCTGCAGATGGCTTGCGTCCATCTATTCATCCAACTTTTGATTTAGCAAGTTTAACAAAGCCGATTTTTATTAATTTATATTTAAGATATTTATTAAAAAATGATTTTGCGTCATTGATTCATGAGCCAATTAAGAATTTAATTAAATTAGAACAGTGTGATATTGGCAATAAAGATTTTTATTATTTTTTTAATGATCCGAAGAATTTACATTTTACCTTAGATTCTTTCCTTTCTCATATGTCAGGTGCTAAAAACTGGCACTGGATGGGAAGTTGCCTATGGTTGCAAAAAGCGACATCGCATCATAATAATGCTAATGTCTATTATTCTACCCTTGATAATAAAGATCCTTTGTTTCATGAAAACGTATTGGGCAATTTGAATAAAAAAGCGATCAATGATTTGAATGAGCAGAATTTTTCATCCATGATATATTCCGATATTAATTATTATATTCTAGCAAGAATTATTGAAATGATAGATGATGAAAACGAGACTTGGGAAAAAAGGTTATTTTTTTTAAATAACTATTTAGACACCGAATTTTCTCATGCAAGTATTAATTCTTCTTACTTAAAAAATTGTGTGCCATATTATCCTTATATTTCTTCTTATAATTCAGAATTGGTATCTCACCAGTTTAAAAGTTTTCATTTTGGCTCTGTGCATGATAGCAATGCCAATATTCTATCAGCTCTCGGTGAAAAATCGAATATTGTCTCTGGGCATGCTGGATTATTTGGTAATATAAGTGATCTGGCGAAGGCTGTAACCGCACTTTCAAGAAGTCAATACATAGTGCGAAATAATTCAGCAAAAGAAAAGAGAAGATTTATTGCTGGGCTCGATACACCTGAAACAAAGACGACAACTGCCGGTATAAAAAATTGGCCCATTCAATTCGGCGACGTGTTTGGGCACTTGGGTTATACGGGTACTTCGTTTTGGTTTTACAATCAATTGAATAAAAAAGTTTCTGATGATTATCATATTTTATTGACAAATCGTACTTCTGAAAGAAAAAAAATGGGTGTTTTGAAATGTCCACGAATTTTAATTGTGAGTGAAATTAAAAATAACTCCACTCAGTATTTTCAATTCATGAATAAAGATATTTCACTTATCCCTTTTTCAGAAGTTCATGATTTATGCCAAGAACTGAGTGGATATTCTCATAGGATATGGGATACGGGTGTTTTAAGAAGTTATCCAGATATGGCAAGTATTAGGAAATCTATTGCACATAAATTATGGGATGTTTAAATGATTAAAAGATTTATTTTTTTATTATTAACTATCTTCTCTTCCTTTCTTGTCTTCTCATTTCTTTGGTTTATGTATTGGCTAAAAAGTTCAAATCCATTGCACAAAGAGCCAGTTGAGTACAGTTTGATTGAAGGCTCAACATTTACAAAAGTTGCTTATGACTTGGAACGGCAAAATGTAATATCCCACCCAAAATTATTTTCAGTTTATGCAAAAATTATCCAAGTCACTGGCGATTTAAAAGTTGGCTCATATCTATTTCCAGTTGATATCTCACCCGATCAAGTTTTATCTAAACTGGTGCGTGGAGATATAATTACCACACGGATTACGATAGCTGAAGGTTTGAATATTTATCAAATTTCTGAATTATTAAGTCAATATTTCCCAAAAGTAAATTATAAAATTTGGATTGATTTAATGCATTCGAAGGAACTTATTCAATACGTATCGCCTCAGGCTAAAGTAAATTCTTTGGAAGGGTTTATCTTTCCACAAACTTATGTTTTCAATCCCAGTTCACCTCCAAAATTTATTGTAAAGACATTTTTAACTGAATTCAAAAAAAATGTTACCCAAGAAATGCTTGATAAAGCAAAGCAGTTAGGTTTGTCACAATTGCAATATGTTACTTTGGCTTCTATTGTTGAAAGAGAAACTGGTTTGCCCACTGAAAGAGAAAGAATTGCTGGAGTTTATTGGAATAGATTGAAAATAAAAATGAAACTTCAGGCAGACCCAACCGTGATCTATGGGGTTTGGAAAACTTATAAAGGGTCTCTTACGCGTAAAGATCTTGTGACCCCAACGCCGTATAACACTTATACCCAATACGGGCTTCCACCAGGGCCAATTGCAAATCCAGGTTTAGCAAGTTTAAAAGCAACATTGTCTCCTGTTTCTAATGATTTATATTTTGTAGCGAAAGGGGATGGTTCGCATATTTTCTCTAAAAATTTGGTGGATCATAATAAAGCAGTACGTAATTATGTTATTTTTTTAAAAAAGAGTAAAAAGGAAAGTAATTAAAGAATGAGAAATTTCTATGAAGTCAATGGTAATGTTTTTTTTAATATCGAAAAGTATATGGTTGAGTGGGAAAAATATATAGGTATTTATGACAAAAATGGAACTGAAAAAAAAGGATCTGCACAAAGTTTAGGTTCGCATGTACAAAAACTATGGAAAAACTTTAACGAAGATCGCAGCCAGCTTGATAAACATTATATGGAAACAGCAATTGGTTTACAGGCATATATCTCATCTTTTTTATTGCCTAATATAGAACGAGTTTTTTCGCTTTTAGTAAGAGACGAGAATATATTTGCAATTGAAAGTCTTTTAGTAACAGAAAAAGAAGAGTTAGTTATAAGCGATTTTGGTTGTGGCCCACTCAGTGGAAGCGTCGCTATTCTTGCCTTGGTTGAGTATTTATTAGCGCAAAACTCGAAATTATTTGCTCCGAAAAAAATATGTATTTACGCGATAGATAGATCTGAAAAGGTTGTAGAGCTTGGGGCAAAATTTGTTAAAAATTCTATTATAACTGATAATTCCATAAGCATTGAAAGATTAACATCTCCTGCTAAAATAAGTAAAGAGATCGATATTGCTTTGTGTATAAATGTTTTTAATGAAATTCCAGAAAAGCACAGATTCAAAACGTTGAAATCAATTTATGATAATACCCATGAAGGTGCTCTTTTACTGATTATGGAACCAGGGCAAGAAGAACATGCAAAAGCTTTAGGTGCTTTGCGAGATCATTTCATAGAAAATTCTGAAAACTGTGAAATTATCTCACCCTGTGCACATAATAAACCTTGTCCGCTTTCACAAAATACAGGGCGGAAAGATTGGTGCTGGTTTAGGCACTCATGGAATCCGCCTACATCTTTAAAATTAATAGATAAGTACTCCAAAATTGATCACCATGAATTAAATTTTTCATATTTATTTTTACAAAAAAATAAAATCCGTTCTGCAGAAAATTATTTTGCCCGTTGTGTGAGTGATGAATTTGCTTTGGATTTAAAGGGAAATAAAGCACAATTTGATTATTTTACAAACAACTTATCCTCTGGGGATAAAGAAGAATTTATTGAAATGACTCAGTATGAAGGGGGGCTGCAAAAGATTTTATTGTGTACACAGACAGGTGCGCTTGAATCTGCATTTATGATTGCAGATCCTGAGCAAAAAGAGTACCGTAGGGGACGTAGAATAAAAGAGAGTGACGAATTGTACATGCGAGCCAAAGAACGGATTTAATGAATCAAGAGAATATTTTAAACATATTTCAAAAAATTGCTAAATCAACAGGCTTAGTTGAAGATATTCCTGAAATGCACAGACGTTCTTCAATCCTAATTCCTATTTTTTGTCCAGAGACTGATTGGCATAATAATTCAACTGATATTAAAAATTGGAGTTTACTTTTTACAATCCGTTCTGAGAAATTAAAAGAGCATGCGGGTGAGATCGCATTTCCGGGTGGAAGAATAGAAGAAAACGAAGCACCTTTTCAGACAGCATTAAGAGAGGCTGAAGAAGAGATAGGTCTTGGAAAAGAACAAATCCTATCTTATTTTCAGCTCAATAATTCTTTTGCTCGTTCTGGTTATCATATCATACCTTATTGTGCACTTATATCTAATGATTTCAAATTAAAAATAAATAAAGATGAAGTAAACGAAGTTTTTTTCTTAACGATTCAAGAGATATTAAATTTAAAATCTTGGAGTGAAACTCGGACTTTAGCAACGTTTAAACGTGAAGTCTGGCATTACCCGATAGATATTGACGATCTGGGAAAGTTTGATATCTGGGGAGCAACTGGAAATATTTTACGAGATCTTATGTTAAGAATTGAAGAACATATTTAAGTATACTTTCTTTGGTTATTCTTTTATTAAATTGATTTCACGACAAAAATCATAAAATGAGGCGAGTTTCCATTCGGAGTAAATGCTTAAAAACTCTCCAATATTTAGGAGTTTTACTTTTTTGAATTCGCCAGCAGATTTTTCTAAATGTATACTTTTAATATCATTTAGTTCAAGTAAAAACCACATTTGTTCTTGCCCTAAATTGCCCTTAAAACGATCGCGTTTTAATATCTCTTTTGGAAAATAATAGCGCCGCCAGAACTTTGATTGATATGTAATTTTAAAATCCTCTTCTTTCACTCCAAGCTCTTCTACCGTTTCTCGTATGATGGCATGTCGTAATGACTTATCGAATTTTTCAACTCCACCTTGCACATTTTGCCACATATTGTGGTCAGTTCTGTTGCATGCTAAAAACATATTATTGCACTTTATAAGAGCAGCAACATTTTCTCTAAACATAATTATTCCTTCAAACTAAGGAGTTGAGATATTGATAAGGTTTGCAACGAATCGTATTTTAAGAATTTTATTCCGACGGAACAAGTCAAAATATTTTTATCTTTAATTGATTCAGTAAAAAGAGGATCATTGCCCCAACGAAATAAATCTTTGAGGGTCATAATTATAAAATCAGATTTTTGAATAGATTTGTAATTGGAGTCTGAGAGATTTCCATGATCGTTTAAAAATATATAATCCACATTTTTATTCTTTAAGATAAAAGATAAGTCAGAAAAAAATATTTTGGGGTGAGCTATGCCTGTAATCAACAAAGATTGAGTAAATTTTGAGTATTTGGTAAAAACATCTTCTTGGGAAATCTGTTCTTTTAACCGAATATTATGATTGATTATGGATATTTCCCAGAAAAAAATTTGATAATTTAGAATAATATCTTTATCATTTGGCAAAATATTATGTTTCATCAAAGAATTTTGTATAGTATTTTTAAATTCAATATTTTGTTCTTCTTGCGTTCGGGACCAAAGTCGAAAATCAAAACTTTCAAGTAATGTAGTAAAAGAATTATTGCCAAATCCTTCTCTGTAAGGGCCAATAGGCATTGCAAAAGATGGACTATTGAGTAATAAATAGGGTGACCATAAACAAAGATTTACATTTCTAGGACAAGCAAAGTGCTGAAGTCCGTCATCTAAAAGTAACAAAGTGTTATTTTCTTTCCATTTATTGCTATTTAAATCTTGGATTAAATAATGGAGTGATTCTTTTCTCTTTTTATTCTGTAAAATATAAAATACATTTGAATTATTACTTTTTAAATTGCTTAAAATCTCAAAATGTTCTCGGTTTTCATCCGAAAGTTGGTTGATTTCGCTCGGAGATGTACTGCTAATATAAACGCTTTTAATATTTGCACCAATGCCTCTCGCAGCGATTGCAACATTCCAGCCTTTAGCTAAGTATTCAAGGGCAATTTTTTGGACTACGGGCGACTTTCCGCTGCCACCTATAAGGATATTTCCAACACAGATAATTTTAATTTTAGCTGCATCTAAATTGTATTCGTCTAATCGATTATACCCATTATATCGTCTTTTTCTGGCGACTAAATAAATGAAATAAGATAATAGAAAGAAAATTGGGGATAGATATAAAAAAAAGAGACCCTTCTCTAACAGGGATTTATCAAGAATATTTCTTATTTTTTGTCCGAAGGATTCAGACATAATTTAATATCTCCTGCGGAGTTCCCTGTTTTGCTATCGTCCCATTTTCAAAAACATAGCAGAAATCAAAATCTTTAACTTCATTTAAAGAGTGTGAGACAGCGATAACAGTATGCTCTGAGTCTTTTGCTTTCCATTTATGAATGGCTTGCCAAAAAAGATTTGCAGAAATTGAATCTAAATTTGCGGTGGGTTCATCTAACAAAATTAATTTTGGAGAAGCAAATAATGTTCTTGCCAAAGCTACCCTGGCTTTTTCCCCGCCAGATAAACCATCGCCAAGAAATCCCAATTTTTTATCAAGAATCAATTGTGAGCCACTATCTGAAAAAGAAAGCATGAGAGCAAGAACAAGTTCTTTGGCTTTATCATCCGAAATATGTTCAGGGATTCCTTGCTCTGCATAAATGATATTTTCTTTAACAGTTCCACGGAAAATATATGGAGATTGAGATGCTAATAAAAAGTCTGCTGTTAAAGAAATCTCACCATCGCTTGGAATAATAAGTCCTGCAAGTGATCTTAAAAAGGTAGTTTTACCAGCACCACTTTCACCGATAAAAGCAATTTTTTTGCCTTTTTCAATTTTAAGGGAACAGTTTTCTAATATTATTTTGCCGCTTTCGGTTTTATAAGTAACATTATGAGCTATAACAGCTTCTTTTGAGTGATTTGGTAATGGAGAAGGGCGTTTGTAATGACCCGTTTTTGAGAAATCTCCTATAAAGTTTTTGACTCTATGTAAAACAACTTTTATTTCGCTAAAAAATGTTATAGTTCCTGCAATATTTTTAATATATTTAAATGAAAAAGCAAGTAAGATGAGCATGGAAGAATAAGTGCCCGATTGAAAATTTTCCGTAAATGAAAGTCGCCAAGAAAAAATTGCAGCAAGGATAAAAGTGGCAAAAAATTCCATGCCAGGAGAGAAAAATGTTCTTACAAAAAGACTTTTTTTCATAAAATAATAATTTTTAATATTTAAATTTTCAAAATCTTTTTTTTCTCTTTCGTGACTTCTTAAGGCATTTATTGTTAAAAGACCATTGTGTGTAGATAATATTCTTGTAGATATACCAATTTGCTTTTTTTGCCCTTCTCGAGTGTAAAAATTAAGCTTTTGCGAAATTTTTCTTAAGGAATAAGCCATAGGAACTACAATAACTATGCCAATGAAGAATGTTTTCCAGGAAATGATCAACATAGAAATGATAATCCCAACGAGGACAACAAAGTCTCTTGCGGCACTGATTGTTCCTTTGCTAACAGCTCCCTGCAAAAGAGCAGTGTCTTGCATAAGCTGATTGGCTGTAGCGTCTGGATTTTTTTGATCGAGAATATTGCCAGGAGATGATAAAAAACCTTTTAGCATTTCTTCACGCAAAGAATGTGCCACTTTATGGCCGGCTCTTTCTGTTAAATATGAACTCATAAATCCAGAAATGAGCTTAATAAGAGCTGCTATTATTATAAATATTGGAATAATAAAAATAAGGTCACGTCTATCAATAACTTGGTGGAAATGGACATAATCTTTGAAGTTTCCAGGAATCAGTTCTGATACTTGTATACGTGGAGTGGTTACGAAGACAAGTTGGAGAATGGTTCCTGCAGACAATGCAAGGATAATTTCAGAGAGTGAATAAATTGGGAGCCATGGAATACTGAAGAGAATATCTTTCTTTCCTGCTTTCCAAATTATTTTTAAGAAAGAATTCTCTTGCTTCATAATTGATTCCAAGTTTCCTTATGAAGTTTAAATTTATACTCATAAGGTATATTATATTGTTCGATTGTGTTTAGCATGGCTTGCGCAGCATTTTTAGCGGAGTTTTTTGGAAACATTTTTTGAACTTCAACAAGTTCATTGATCATATCAGTTCTAATTTCAGAGTCATTTAAAAGTTTTAATGCATGATTAACAAGATTAACTGCTAAAGCATTTTCTTGTATATATTCTGGAATGGTTTCGCGATTAGTGGCGAGATTCACAAGTGAAATATATTTAACTTTAAGTATTTTTTTAAGAATTAAACCTGTTATAGGAGAAACTTTATAGAACACGGACATGGGCGTACTAAAAAATGCGGTTTCAAGCGTTGCCGTTCCAGAACAAACCCAAGCATAGCTTGATGAGTTCATCACTTCATAAGCATTGCCTATGCCAAAAGAAATTTTATCGTCAATCCATTCTTTCGTACGACCAAATTTTTCTGCAGTTTGGTATGCAATTTTTTTTACGAAATTAGGATCAAGCGTTTTCGCAATGGGTATTGCGCCTGTTACTTTATCGAGGCGTTCATGTAAGTTTATAAATGACTCGATTAACAGAGGCAAAAGATTTTTAATTTCATTCTTCCGACTGCCAGGTAGAATTGCAATTTTATTAGTTACTTTACTTTTAATATTGGTTTTTAAATAATCATCAACAGCATCTTTTAATGGGTTACCAATAAATTTTGCATTCACTCCTCGTTCTTTAAAAAACTGAATTTCAAAGGGGAGAATGCTTGTAACTAAATAGGAATTCTCTTGTAAAACTTTTGTTCTTTTACTGCCATGTGCCCATACCTTTGGAGGAATATGGTAAATAGTCGTTATACCTAATGCATACACTTCTTGGATAAGTCTTAAATTAAAGCCAGGATAGTCTACAAAAATAACAGCTTCAGGGCAGCGAATTCTAATTTCTTGCAGTATTTTTTTATACAGTTTTGAAATTGTGTTATAGTGCGAAATAATTTCAGTTAAGCCAAATACTGCTAAATCTTCAACATTTACGACACATTCTACCCCCTCATTGCGCATAAGAGGACCCGCACAGCCAAAAAAACTTTTGTCTGGGAGGCCTCGTTCTTTTATCTCTGCTTTTAGAGCTTTAATAAGGAGAGATGCTTGAGCGTCTCCACTCGCTTCTCCTGCAATTATGCAAATTCCGCCGGGTAAAATTTTTTCCATTTTTTATCCTTCAAAGGAAGGTTCTCTGTGAATATTTTGTGGGTGTGCAACCCCTCTTTTTGAAGACTTAATAAAATCAGCAAAATTTTGCACCTCAGGAAAGTGAAGTAAATCTGCTAATGATGAGATAGATTCTTCAATGGTGGGATGTCCGTGATAGAAAAACACTTTATATGCAGCTTTAAGAGCATTTCTTGCTTCGGTCGTCACATTTCTGCGCCGAAGCCCTTCCATGTTTAAACCACGCAAAACAGCTCGTCCGCCTTCTGCAGTGCAATAAGGAGGAATATCTTTAACAGTGACTGCGCCCGCTGCGAGCATGGCCATGTCACCCACATGGACATATTGGTGTACAGCGCTCAATCCGCCGAGTGTAACTTTATTATAAATCGTTACATGTCCTGCGAGTTGAGTACCATTGGCCAATATATTTTGATCACCAATAGTACAGTCATGAGCCACATGCACATAGTTCATCAAAAGATTGTCGCTGCCAATTCGAGTGACTCCTCCTCCTTGCACTGTGCCTGTCTGTAGAGTTGTAAACTCGCGGATCCGATTACGATTTCCAATTATTAATTCTGTATCTTCATTTTTATATTTTAAATCTTGAGGAATATTCCCAACGGACGCATAACTAAAAATAATATTATCTTCACCAATTGTGGTTTTGCCTGTGACAAGAGCGTGCCCATGGACCTGAGAACCTTTCGCGATTTTTACGCTTTTTCCAATAATAGCATAAGGACCTACAACAACTCCATAATCAAGTTCAGCTCCGTCTTCGATCACGGCGGTTGGGTGTATTTGCGTTGATGAATGATTCATTGTTAATTCCTCTTAAGAACGCCTAAAGCGATTGAAAATTTACCTTCAACTGCAATTTCATCTTGAACAAATGCTGTCCCTTTGAACCAAATAAAAGGCCCCCTTCTTTTCTCAACTGTGACTTCATAGCGAACCGTGTCATCAGGACCTGTTGGTTTGCGAAAGCGTACTTCATCAATTGTGGCAAGAACGCCTAATTTTACTTCGAACAGCTGCTCCTCTTCGCGAATGTAGGCAATTAAAACAGCTCCAGTTTGAGCCATAGCTTCAATATAATACACCCCAGGATAAATAGGATTTTTAGGGAAGTGCCCCGCAAAAACGGGATCCGTGATGCGATGTGTTTTACTGGAGATAATTTTATCTCTATTCGGAATCTCATTTATTGTGTCAATTAAAAGTAAGGGATCTCGGTGGGGAATATATTTTTTAATTCTTTCAAGATCCATAAATACTTTGGGCTGAGATTCTTTCATAAAATTTTCTCCTCTAATCATTTTATGATTTTTTATTAGTTTGCTTTACGATTTTATTGAGAGTTGCAGCATAAATCGCCCATTCCTTGTAAGGGCGCGCAGGTGAACCTCCCCAAAATTGTTCAGGGGGTATATTTTTTGAAACACCGCTTTGAGCAGAAATTGTTACTTTATCACCTATTTTTACATGTCCTGCGACACCAACTTGTCCTGCCATTACAACTTTATTTCCAACAATTGTAGATCCAGCAATTCCAACTTGTGCTGCTATAAAACAAAGTTCACCTACTACTACATTATGTGCAATCATTACTAAATTATCAATTTTTGTTTGACGGCCAATTTTAGTATCAAACAGAGCGCCTCTATCTATAGTCGAATTTGCGCCAATTTCAACATCATCTTCAATTAAAACTCCACCTATCTGGGGTATTTTAACATTTTCATTTGTATCTGCCGCAAAACCAAAGCCATCACCACCGACTACAGCGCCTGGATTTAAAATGCATCTGTCACCAACACGACAGCCTTCACGGATTACAACATTGGGATATAAAATACAATCATCACCTATTGTGCTTGCAGCACCAATAAAACAATTAGAGTAAATAACTGAGTTAGCTCCAATGCGTACACCAGGAGCTATAAAGACGAATGGAAAAATAGTTGCAGAAGGGTGGATTTCTGCTGATTTATCAATAATCGCAAGTTCTGATATACCATGAAATGGGTGTAAAGGCTTAAAGAATTTTTGTGAGACTTTTGCTAAAGTGACATGAGGATTATCACTTACGATCAGTCCTGCAGCAACCTTATTTCCTAATAATTCTGCGGTTTTTTTTGAGCAAATAATTGCCCCTGCTTGTGAACTAAAGATTTCATCAATATATTTATCATTTATTAGAAATGATATTTGTTCTTTATTGGCTCGATTTAATGGAGCTATGCCTGAGAATTTTATATCTTTGGATTGTAAATTAATAACTTCACAATTTGATATTTGAATAATATCATTTATTGATAAGTTGTTCATTTAGTTCGTCCCTTTTGCTTTGGCTTTAACTTTGTATTTTTTGTTATAGGAAGCAACTACTTTTGGAGTGAGATCGACAGCGTTTTTAGCATATAACACTACTCCAGCGCCTCTATCAAAGACAGCATCGTAATCTTCAGGTTCTGAAATTTCTCTAATAATACCAATCATATTTTGAAATATTTGTTGGCTTGCTTTAAGCTCTTTTTGACGAATTTCTTGTTCGAAGCTGATTTGTGAACTTTGCATTTTTTGCAGTTTAGCTTGGAATTCTTTTTGCTTAGCTTGCTTGTCTGAGTCAGAAAGAATGGATTGTTGAGCTTGGAATTCTTCTTCAAGTTTTTTAAGATCATTTTGTTGAGCAAGAATATTTTTTCTTTTTTCTTCAAAATCTTTTTCCATGACGGCTTTTTCTGCTTTGCCTTCATCAGTCTGAAGAATAGCAGCTTGGACATCGACGACACCAAGTTTAAGTTTAGGAGATTTATCTGCAGCATATGAATGAATGCTAATTGCGCTGGACAGTGTTAATATTGCGTATGAAATAAATGAAAAATTTTTCTTTTTGCTAAACATAATAAATACCTCCGGATTTTGCGAATCGATTTTTAATTCTATCACATGTTGTTGTTAAAACTATCAGTTCCAATTGAGAAGATAAAATGAGCTTTGCCAATATTTCCTTGTTCAATAGGGAATGCCCATTCAAAGCGAAAAGGTGCAATTGGTGTCGTCCATCTAAAGCCAAATCCGATGTCGTATTTAATTTTATCAAATGAAAAAGTATCATAGTCATCCAATACCGTACCAGCTTCACCAAATGTAACTAAACGTAAACCAGCTTGCGGAATAATAGGAACAAAATATTCAATCACCCCGTAGAAACTTCTGTTACCACCAATTGTAAAGGTTGTTGTTTGCCCTGTTATAGGTGAAATCGCAACTGCAGCAGTGGTAGTAAGAGCTTCTCCAGGACCAGAATAACCTTTCATATAATAGGAGTTTCCTAGAGTAAGGCGTTCCCAGTAGGGAACAGAATTACTCTTGCTCGTTTGGTAAACATATTTTGGTTGAAATGCAATTCTAAAATTTGTTCTATAATTTTCACTAAAATCAAGAGGAATATACAAGGCTCCAAGGCCAGACATGGTTCCAAATTTATATTGACCACCGAAGAGTTCAAAACCAAATGCATTGGTACCGGATAAAAAGAGACCAGAGGTTGGGCTCACATAGTTATCGGTGATGTCATATGTAAGAGTTTGAGAAATTTTTTCAGTTCTACCTGAAGCATAAAATTTTTGGGTTAGTGGAACACTTGGGTCCGTATTTGTTTCTGAAATATTATAACCTAAATTAAAGCGAAGATTTTCAAGAATTTCTCTACCAATGCTGAAGCCGAATGAATTGGTTGTTTGAGTTATGTATACTTGTTCAATTGACGATGACGTCGTCACTGACTGTTCATTTAAAGAAGTAGTTAAGTTGGTTCCAAAACTCCATGGGCCATCATATATGCTCGGGTTGCCAAAATTAAGGCTTAAAGTGTAGTTTACAGATCCATTGCCGCGCGGGCTTGGACTGATTTGTACGTTAGCGCCTACACCGTAAGCTTTTCCAATTAGATTACGTTCTTGATACTGCAATTGGCCAAAAAAGGAGAGTCCTGAGGAGCCATTTGTATCTGGTGAGGCACCTAAAGAAGCAGAAAGTGAGCCCGTTGATTTTTCTTTAACAAGCACTTTAATATCTACGGCATTGTGTGCTTGGTCAGGCTCTTGGACAAGTTGCACAGTTTCAAAGTAACCAAGTTTTTCTATTAAGCTTTTACTTTTTTCGATTTTAGTGGCGTTAAATAATTGGCCTTCATTTATTTTAATTGCTCTTCGAATGACATTGTCACGCGTTTTTACGTTACCTTCAATAGTGATTTTACGTATATAAGCTTTTTCACCTTTAGTAATGGTATAATTTATATTATATAATTTTTTTGCTCTATCTATGTTAAATGTCGGGTAAATATATGTAAACGCATATCCTTGGTCACCATATATGACTTTTAAGTTCTTCATATCGTAATTAAATTTTGAAATACGATAAATTTCTTTTTCTTTGAGAAGGAGTTTGTTTTTTATTTCCTCTTCATTCTCTATAAGATCTCCAAGTATTTTAATACTTCCTATATTGAACCGCTCACCTTCTTCAATAAAAAATGAAACATTAATGTCTTTTTTATTTCTCGTGAGCCGTGAAATAGGTGCAATAACAGTGCTTTCTGCATATCCATTGTCGCGATAATAATACGTGATATTTTGCTGATCTGCTGCTACATATTCATCTCTAAATAATCCAGACGAAGTTAATATTGAGTTCCATGAAAATGGTTTTGTTACCATAAAGGACTGCAATTCTGAATCACTAAAATAATCGTTCCCTAAAAGATTCACTTTTCGGACTTCAATGGGTCTATTTTCTTTTATCTTAAAAACAATATTAACAGAACCTGATTGAGTAGATTCAAGAGTATATGAAGCTTTTGCTAAATAGTATCCTTTTTCAATATACGCTTGTTCAATGGATCTTAAATCTTGAGACAGTTTTTTTTCATCAACAATTGTATACTTTTTGGTAACAATTTTATCTTTTAGCGAAGATGAACTTACAATATCAAAACCTTCGTACAAAATATCATGGACCGTAGGTTTTTCAATGACTGAAATAATGAGTTCACCATTTAAGCCTAGGTCAAATTTAACATCTTGGAAATAGCTGCTCGAAAATATGCTCTTTATATCTTTTGCAACAGAATTTGCAGTTAAGTTTGTTCCCTGCTTAATAGACATTAAGTTTAATATAGCTTCATTTGTTACAGTCTTATTACCAATTATGGTAATCTTAGAAACCACACCATGCAGAGCCTGTGCAGTTGGTTGCTGGAGAGGTGTTTGTGCGACGACTTGTCCTGCAAGCGCAAGAACAAGGCTTGATGTACCAAAAATGAACGTTTTATCTAAGAACCGGTATTTTTTTAAGCCAAACATTTCTATAATACTCGCATCAACAAGACGGAAAAGAGTTCAACGAAGCTGCACTATTCACCATCTAGGTTTATTTTGCAAACTATGACTTGCTGCACATAAGTTCAGATTGAGGCAATATGCTGAGTTAGCTACTTTGTTCATCAGAAAGGATTAGGCCATCGCGTAAGCTAATTCGACGTGGCAGAGAAGCAGCAAATTCTTTATTATGTGTCACGACTAAAACGGTCGATTTTAAACTTAGATTTATTTCTTTAAAAAGTGCATGAATATGTGAAGCATTTTTTGAATCTAAGTTTCCAGAAGGTTCATCTGCAAGTAAAAGAATAGGGTCATTAATGAGTGAGCGTGCTATAGCCACTCTCTGTTGTTCACCACCACTCAATTGACTTGGGAAATGTGATTCTCTTTTTGCTAATCCAACTTTATCAAGGAGAACTTTGGCTTTTTCTCTTACTTTTTTTTCTGAGAAACCAGCAATTAAACCGGGCATCATTGTGTTTTCAAGTGCATTGAATTCTGGTAGTAAATTGTTATGCTGAAAGACAAAACCAATATGTAAATTACGGAAAGTGCTAACTGATTTGTCTTTTTTCTCAAATGGGTTTTTCCCGTCAATTAATATTTTTCCCGAAGTAGGTGAGTCTAAAGTTCCTAAAATATGTAAGAGTGTGCTTTTGCCGGATCCGCTTTCTCCAACAACAGCAACAACTTCTCCTTTATGAATTTTAAAAGAAACACCTGCAAGTGCATTGAGAACACCCTCTCCTACTTGGTAGCTTTTACGTAAGCTTTCTACTTGAACTGCTATCACTTTTGCTCCAATAAAAATTAATTTCTCACTGAAAGAACTTCAATCACATCAAGATTTCTCACTTCAATTGCGGGCCAAACAGCGGCAAGCATAGCCAAAAGAATACTCCCTAGAGAAATGAAAATGATCTCATAAATATCAATGAGAACAGGTAAAGGTTTGCTAGAATAAGATGTTGTAATAAAAGGAATTTGATAATTATGAATAAAATAAAGAGCAATGCCCCCGAGTAAAAGCCCAAGCAGGACGCCCGCAAATCCGATGAGGAATCCTTGCCAAAGAAAGAGTTTGCTTAAATCTGATTGTTCAAAGCCTAAACTTCTTAAAATCGCCATTTCATTTGATTTTCTCCGGATTGTGAGGAGAAGAGAAATGGAAATGCTAAAGCAACTGACTAGAATGATCATAAGCATGACAAAACTCATACCAAATCTTTCCAATGTAAGCACTTTTAGTAAAGCGCTATTTGACTCTGTCCATGGTTTGCTGCGAAGCCCTTGTGGCAATAAAGTTTTATCTAGAACTTTTGCAATATGCTCGGCTTCAAGTGGCTTATTTAATTTTAACTGAAGACCAAGCCAAGATTTATCATTTTGAAAAAAAAGATTAGCAGTTTTAAGTGAAGTGAAAACTCTTTTTTGATTAAAAGAAAAGTGACCTGAATTGATATAACCCGCAATGACAACAGGAAATTGAGTCGGAGCAAACCCACCAATACCATCATCTGGGACAGTGGAAACTA
The DNA here is from genome assembly GCF_004295685.1 of Fluviispira sanaruensis. Classification (NCBI taxonomy): domain Bacteria; kingdom Pseudomonadati; phylum Bdellovibrionota; class Oligoflexia; order Silvanigrellales; family Silvanigrellaceae; genus Fluviispira; species Fluviispira sanaruensis. Next base: position 3,290,397 of record NZ_AP019368.1, on the reverse strand, counting down.
AAGTTAAACTGTCACCAACATGAAGGCCTAATTGATTCATAAGATCAAGAGTTAAGATAACCGTTGGAAATAGATCCGATTTTGTGATATTTTCAGCGGGTAATTTTCTATTTAAAATATTTAATGTAATATCATCAGAAATATACTTTTGCAGATTTAGAGTTCCTTCTGCTTGTGTCGGATCTATTCCTTCTAATCGTGCCATTGCGCCACGAGATCCTGACTGCAGAATAACATCTCCGCTTTGATAGGGCGAGATGGCAACTATTTCGTCAGATAGAGAACGAATTTTTTCCATAAGTTCAGTATTTTCTGGAATTTGTTTAGCTCTTTCACTTGAAACGACTTCAATGTGTGCTTGCATGTTTAGGAGATGAGATTTTATGTTTGTAACAAACCCTCCCATAACGCTCAAGACGACGGTAAAGGCAAAAACACCGATTGCAACACCGAGAACGGGCAGCAGGACTCCTATTGCCGAAGCGCTTCTGCGCGACTTACTTGCCCAAGAAGATATGAGATAGCGATGGAGTAAAAAACGTATTGCTTTTGAATTTGCAGTCATTCTATTTCCCTAAAAAAAGTGCTATGAGGATAGCGAATGAACATCAATATGTGTTTACAAGGTTCGGCAATAGTGTACAAGATGGAAGCACTAAAAAGGAGAAGAAGTTATTTTTATCTTCTTATTTTTTGTTTCAAATTATCACTGATAAGGCTTCTATTTTAGATATATAGGAAAGAAATTAAGTATGCCTTTTGTAACTCCGAACGAACTTCACAACAACACTGCATCAAATAAAAAGAATATTTCACGAATTGGAGCTAAACTTTTTGGAGTTTCTGAAGAAAACTTTACAAATTGGCGTTGGCAGATGAAAAATCAAGTTCAATCTGCCGAAGATCTAGTCAATATTCTTAAAATATCTGAAAATGAAAAAATAGCCTTTCTAGAATTAAAAGATAAATTTCATGCGGGCATTAGCCCCTATGCCATTGCTCTTATGGACTTTGCCAACGAATTTGATCCCGTTCGATTGCAATTGATGCCAAGGATGGAAGAGTTAAAAGACAAATATGGAGTGCCTGATCCTCTCAATGAAGTGATGAACTCACCTGTAAAAGAAGTTGTGCATGTTTATAAAGATCGGATTGCTTGGTGTGTCGCTCAACTTTGTCCTGTTTATTGTCGCTATTGCTTTCGGAAACGTCGTGATGGGGAAGAAGGATTACATTTTAATCCAAAAATTATTGATAAAGGTATAGAATATATTTCATCGAATAAAAATATTCGTGACGTGCTTATAACAGGAGGAGATCCTTTTATTGGGCATGATACAACGATTGAAAATTTATTAAAAAGGTTGCGCGAAATACCACATGTTGAAATAATAAGATTTGGAACAAGAACCCCCGTTTCATTACCTTATCGGATCACAGAAGAGTTTGCAGATATGCTTGCAAAATATCATCCCATTTGGATAAATACTCACTTTAATTCTGTGCAGGAATTAACACCAGAAGCTGCGAGTGCCATTGACACGTTGCTAAGAAGAGGAATTCCGGTTGGTAATCAATCCGTATTTTTAAAAGACATTAATGATTCTGTAGAAAAAATGCGTGCGCTGGTGAATGGCCTTGTTCGTTTGAGAGCAAGACCATATTATATTTATCATCCACAAATCGTTGAGGGATCTGAACACCTTCGTATACCTATAGAAAAAGGTCTTGATATAATGAGAGGCTTAAGAGGATCTACCACTGGTTTTGCCAATCCACAATATGTTTTAGACACTCCAACAGGTAAAATTCCTCTTTCACCAAATCATGTTTTAGCAAGAGAAGGTGAAAATGTTATTGTGGAACAATTGAATAAAATACCTTGGGCAGAGCCAAGTCCTTTAAATGGTTATATTTCTGAAAGACCTCTTCCTGAATTGTGCTTTCCCGATGCAGAAAGAATTTTTGCAAAAAATAATTAAAAAACTAAATATTATTATTGTAAATTCAAGAGCATTTCATCCTCCTTGTTAATTCCTTTGTCCTGTAATATGTAAACTGATGAGAAATCTTTTTTCACTTCTGTTTTGTTCGGAGGGTAATTCTAGTATGCATAAATTATCAATTAAAGTTCCAAATAATGAAATTATAATCAATCCTAAAGATATTGCTGCAGAATGGGAAAAGTATTCTGAAGCAGTTCAGAAAGTTCCAAAAAATTTAGACATTCCAATGATCATTAATGGGAAAAAAGTTTATTCGACAAAAAAAGTCAAAAATTTAAATCCTTCAAATGGCGAAGCTATTGGAACATATCAACAAGCCGACTCCTCCCATGCACAACAAGCAATCGAAGCAGCATTAAATGCCAAAATGAGTTGGGCTGCGTTGTCGCCTTCGGCGCGGATTCAAAAATTTCGTGATCTTGAAGTCATTCTTGTAAAATGGAAATATGAATTATGTGCAACATCAAGCGTGGAATGTGGCTATAATTCATTTGAAACTTATGTAGAATGGGCAGAACTTTTAGACTTTGTCCGTTTTAATAATTATTATTATGCAGAATTATTAATGGAACAAATGGGAGATGGTTGGGGAGAAACAAATCAAATGCAGCTTAGACCGTTAAAAGGTTTTACCTGCGCAGTTTCTCCTTTTAATTTTCCACAAGCAATTGGCTATAATTTGCCTTTGTCGATGGCATTAACTGGGAATACTGTGGTTTGGAAGCCATCCGATGATTCTGTTTTGAGCGGATATCTTTTAATGCTAGCCCTCGATGAAGCTGGCTTTCCTCCTGGGGTTATCAATATGATCTCGGGTGATGGCAAGCCTTGTCTTCCTACAGTATTGACACACCCTGAATTAACCGCGGTCAATTTCACAGGTAGTTTTGCAACAGCAAAGGCATTTGGTAATTATTTATACAGTTCTGAATATTCTAGAAAAAACTTTCCTCGTTACGTTGCAGAAACAGGTGGGAAAGACTTTTTAGTTGCAGATAAAGAAATAGATATCTTAGATACAGCTCGCTGTATTGTGCAAGGAGCTTTTGGCCGCAGTGGACAAAAATGTTCAGCAAACAGTGTTGGAATTATTGATGAACATATTTGGCCAGAATTAAAAGAAATCCTTATTAAAGAAACTAATGCATTAAATATTTGTAATGCTGTAGAAAAAAAATGTGATGTAGGGCCTGTTATCAATGAGCGTCAGTACGATAAAATTGCATCATTTATTGAGCGTGCTAAAAATGATAAAAATTGTAAAGTTATAGTCGGTGGCAATTGTGATAAGAAAAATGGATTTTATGTTTCACCTACTATTATTGAAGTTAATGCTGATAAACATGAACTTCTTTCCGAAGAAATATTTGGACCCGTCATTGCAATTAAAACTTACAAGAAATTCGAAGAAATTGTTCCTATTATTGAACTGCACAATTATCGTTTAACAGGCAGTGTAATCAGTCGAAATGAAACTTTCCTCGAAAAGGCAATCCCCATTCTAAGTCAATATGCAGGTAATTTTTATGTTAATAGAAAAACAACTGGGGCTATTGTAAATATGCAACCATTTGGTGGTGATGGTGCCAGTGGAACCAACGGTAAAGCGGGTGGTAAGTGGTATTTATTAAACTTTGTCTCACAAGGATTAATAACCCGCAGACATGTGCGCTCTACGACACCAACAGCAATGGAAAAAATAGTCCAATTTTAAGTGAGTTTAAATATTCTTTTTGTGAAATCTAATAGAATTTATTAATTGATTTTAATATTATTTCGTTAGAATTTATTATAGTTAAAATGGATTTGTGTTCAATATATTATTTTAGGACTTTTCTTTTTTTATTCTTCTTGTCATTGATCATTTGATATGAGACATAATATTTTAAAATATTTCTGACATAGGTGGTTGTTTCGAGGCCTATCAGCTCTCCAGTTATCATTTCGACGTTATTAAACCATTTATTTTCATCTAATCCGCACATACAAGCAGCTGTTAATTCTCTCATTTTTAATATTTTTCCTGCACCCGCATTATAACTTGCAAGTGCAAATAGCATTCTATTATAATCATTAAATTTTGCATTTTTAAAGTATGTTTTCATTAAAAAGTTCATATACTTTGTACCTGCATGAATATTTGCTTCGATATTTGTAATATCTCCAACTTTCATTTGCTTACCTGTATCAGGCATGACTTGCATAACTCCAATTGCACCAACAGGACTTCTTGCATTTTGATTGAGTTTAGACTCTTGGTAACCTTGTGCAGAAAGCATGAGGGGATCAAATCTATATTTTGCTCCATACTTTTTAAAAATCTGCAGGATATTTTGAAATTTTTCGGTTTCTGTGTCTTGTATATTATTTTTAAATTTGCTCCAATTTTCTATTGTTTGTAAATATCTAACGTCATTTACATTGGTTTTCTCTACATAATGTAAGAAAAAATCTTCAAGTTCTGCATCAAGTAACGGGCTGTTTTTTCGAATCATCCAGCCACTTTTTCCTTTATCACGAACAAAAGCATTGTAATTTACTCTAATGTTAGGTAATACTTTTTCCCAAGTTTTTGCAATAATATCATCAACAATGACGATTTTTAATATTCGTGCATTGAGCATTTCTAATTTGTCTTCATCTGCTAAGTCTTCATGCAGAAATTGAAATTTCATAATAGGTTTACCAGCATCTTGAAAACTTTTATTGAGTTTTAAAAGACTATCATAATAGCTTGTATGTTTTCTAATACTGACTGTTTTACCAGAGAGCTCTTCAATAGAGGTGATGGGAGGGTCATTTTTATTTGTGACGACATACTCTGTATTTCCTCTTTGCACTTTTGCTCCTACGAAATCGATGAGCTTTGCTCTTTCGCGCGTAAATGTTAAGTTTCCTGCTGCAATATCTCCCATGCCAGTTAAGATATTCTCTACAAGATATTCAATTGAAGTTGGGATAACGAAAACTGTGATAGGTCTATTGCCAAGTTCTTTTTTATATTTTTTATTGATATATGCTTCAAAATCTCTAGCTAATTCTATGCTTAAGCCTCTTTCTTTTCCTTTGTCAATATAGTATAAAGTTTTGCTATAAGGCATAAATATTCGGATCATACGCCTTTGTTTCATGCTATCGAAATCACCAAGAGATTTATTTGTAATATTGCTAAACTTTAAATTTACTTCTTTGGCAATAGCTAAATTTGACTTTGGGAAAAACACACTTATAGAGATTATAATGATAAAAATCTTATAAATTCCTGACATTTTAAAAATCATCGTTTTTCTCGTCATCCTTTAATGTTTTATATAACAAGATCTTTTTTCGGATTCATTTTTTGTATTTTGAGTTTTTTTGTGAAATAATTTATGAATGATAGTATTATAAAATTGTTTAGAAAAAAAATTTTAGTAATAAATAATTTTAAGGAATTATTGTAAATAAATCTTCCTATTGGAAAAGGTATAAGCTATGTATGAAAAATATGATTTAAAAAATATATCAGCATTATCATTGGATTTGGTGGTAAAAAATATGAATTTGTATAAAAATATCTTCTGTCAAATTTTAGATTTTGAAATTATTTATGAAAACTCTTATAATATTGTTTTTCACAACAGTGAATTAAGCAAAGATCTTTTTATAACTATTGTTGAAAATAGCGATATGAAAAATGACGTTGTTAAGCTTGATGATGACAATGTCTTAGTTTTCTACTTAGAAAATGAAATGATTTATAGTAATATTTGTTCAGTATTGATAAAAAATGGGGTTCCAACCGTCAAATCCTTTAATCCCTATTGGGATGAAAACGGCAAAACATTTCTTATTTCAGATGACGAGAACTTTAGAATCGTTTTTTGTCGAAAAAAGTTTAAAAGTTTAGCTTATGGGCTTGTATACAATGCTCGTATTGCAATGCCAACCCACTCCCTTGATCATGTAAAAGAGATGTTTATTAATCGATATGGTATGAATAAAATATCTTTTTTTTCAAATCACGATAATTTTGATGGTATTATGCTGAGCCCAAATGAGCTTTTGGATTGTCATATCGAATTTACTCAGTATTTTGGCAATGATCATAAATTGAGTGATTCGTTGAATTATAATTTGAGTTTTATAAATGAGAGCTCATATAAAAGCTATTTTTCATATAATATTTTAACGAGTATTGACTTTATTATGAGTGAAAATAAAAGCTCAGAGGCTTATTGCTGTATTTTGGATTATATGAGGGTTAAATTTTAAGAGTCTTATTTAATATTTTCTTTTATCTTATTAAGAACACCTTGCAGGATATTAACCTCTTTCTCGCTTAGATACTTTTCAGAGATCAATTTAGAAAAAACACTCCATCTTTTAGATTCATTGCCAATTTTTATGTACCCTATTCTTTCGAGAACAGAAAATAAATTGTGTTTTAAACTTTCGATATGTCGCGAAGTTGCTAAGATAACTTTTTGTTCTTGAAATGATTCCTGTTTATTTAATGGTTTACTGATTTCATATAATATTACCATTACAGCCTGTGATAAATTTAATGAAGTATTTTGGCCAAAGGTCGGGATGGTCATTATTAAATCACAAAGATCCACTTCTGAATTTGTTAGACCAGAAGATTCTCTTCCGAAGACGAGAGCAATATTGTTCTCGTTTTGAATTTGCTTGAATACATATTCTAAATTCCAGCTATTTTCTAAAATTTTATGTTGTCCACGCACTCGATTTGTGAGGGCTATAACAAAATTTTGCTCTAGGAGAGCGCTCCGTAAATCTGAGTAGACTTTTGCCGACTGTAAGATATCTTGTGAATGCATGGCTAATGTCCTTGCACCATCGTTACCTCCACTTAAATAATCGCAAGGTTTAATCAGAATTAGCTTTGTAAAACCCATATTGTTCATTGCCCGCGCTACAGCTCCAACATTGTTTGGATGTTCAGGTTCAACTAGGACAACACTTATATTTTTGGTAAAATTTTTACTTGTTTCTTTATTTTTTTTTAGGGCACTAGACATTTATGTTTCCGATAGCAAAGTATTCTTTGAATAAGTCCGCTTTAAATTGAAGTAGATTTTCAAGTTTTGGCGCTTGACCTTTTTTTATGTAAATGTATTGTATATATTTAATTATAACTGAAATATATTTTTTATCTAATTGACTATTTTCAACGAGTAATACGACATCGTTTGACTTTATACTCGTAATGTTGCTCTTTGAAATACCATCGATCATTTTATAGAGAGTTTCTTTCAGTAAATTATCATTTATGAATACAGAGAGAGTTATTAAAATAATACGTGAAGATTGCTTTGATATTAAGTCAATCTGAGTAATTAATTCATAAAAGAGAAAATCATAAAGTTCTATATCAATCTCTTTGCTGTAAAGTTCTTTAAAGAAAATACATTTAAGAAAAAGTGAGCAAATTTTCTTATCCTCTGATGTGATTGGCCATTGATCAATCGCGGTTAAAATATTTGAGAAAGATTCTTTATTCACTCTGTTTTTAAATAAAAAGAATTTTAATAAATTAAAAAATGGTAAATGAGTGTCCAATTTTAGTTTACTTATTGCAAGCTGATTCTTGCTGTGCAAATTATATTTAGAGAATTTATAGCTTCCATTGGGAAAAATTATTTCTGTTAGATCTATAATGTTTTCTAGGTGTTCACAAAATATATAGAATTTTCCTCTTTTTACTTTTTGAAACTCAAGAATAATCCTTTCTTTACTCAATTCAAGGAGGCCCGCAGAATGATTTCTTGCTGCAGTTAAGCTTACAATATCAAGAGTAAAATTTAGATTAGCTGCAAAGCGTATCATTCTAAGAATTCTTAACGCGTCTTCTTGCAACCTATCTTCTGCTGAACCAACACAGCGGATGAGTTTTTGTTTGAGATCTATCATACCTAAATGAGGGTCAATTATGAATTGCTGCAAAGGATTAAAATATATGCTGTTTATCGTAAAATCGCGTCGATTGCTGTCATCTTTAAAAGTGCCTAATTGAATATTTTCGGGTCTTCTTTTGTCTAAGTATCTGCCTTCTTTGCGAAAACTTGTAACTTCAAAGTGCTGACCCATTAAATTGATGAGACACACTCCAAATGTCTGTCCAACAAAGATTGAGTTTTTAAATAAGTTTCTGACTTCTTCAGGTTTTGCCGAAGTAGCTATGTCAATATCTTTTGGGATTTTGTTGGGATTAAGGAGAAGATCTCTAACGGCTCCACCAACAATATAAGCATCATAGCCACTCTTTTGGAGAGTTAAACAGACTTGTTTTGCCGCAAGGAATATGGGGGCTTTTCTCACATTGGAGAAGGGTCTAAACTTCTTATTTTTAAAAATCACTTTATGTTTCACAAAAATTCCGTTATGCAGGTGGATTGGCTATGATGCCTTCTGTTTGCCCTATTTTTCGCCGCAGTGATGATTTGAAGATCATGGCATCTTGAAAAGCTTCTAGCATACTTTACAGTACAGACACAGGATTTCGCTATAATGACTTTAAGAACCTACACTCGCCTTGTTGCCCTCGTTGGTCGTCCCAATGTTGGCAAAAGCTCTCTATTTAACCGTATTATTCGTGAACGTAAGAGCCTCGTCCATGACGAACCAGGCGTGACAAGAGATCGAATTTTTGGCCGTGCTGAGCACAATGGTGAGGCTTTTTACTTGTGCGATACAGGTGGTTTTGAGCCAACGTCTAAAGATAACATCAAAATTCAGCTCGTTGAACAAGCTGAAATGGCTATTGAAGAAGCAGAAACTGTGATTTTTGTGGTGGATGGGCGTGAAGGTTTGCATCCTGTCGACAGCGATCTCATTCGTCGTTTGCGCAAATCCGAAAAAAACTTTGTCGTATGTGTAAACAAATGTGACTTACCAAAAGATGACATATTTATTGAAGAATTTCGTAAACTTGGCGTGCCCAATGTTTATCCCGTGAGTGCGGAGCACAACCGCGGAGTCTCAGATTTATTGGATGCCGCTACAGAAATTTTTGCCAGTGCACCAAAAGCTAAACAGGAGGATCCAGAAAATCCTCCCGTTAAACTCGCTATCATTGGTCGTCCCAATGTGGGTAAATCCTCTATTTTAAATAGACTCGTAGGAGAAGCTCGGTCAATCGTGGACAATCGCCCTGGAACGACGCGCGACTCAGTTGATGTTTCATTAAAGTACCATGGACGTGAAATTAAAGTGATCGACACAGCTGGAATCCGTCGGAAAAGTCGTATGGTCGATAAACTCGAGAAATTTTCTGCTTTTCGCAGTGTGTCTTGCCTAGAAGACTGCGATGTTGCTGTTCTGGTTATCAATGCTGAAGATGGGGCAACTGATGGCGATGCTCGCGTTGCAGGTTATGCATTTGAACTTAGAAAACCTATTTTAATTGTTGTTAATAAATGGGATCTTGTTAAAGATAAAACATCTAAAACAGTTAAAGATTTTACTGAAAAATTACATCTTGATTTACGTTATATTCGTTATGCACCCATCGTGTTTGTCAGTGCACTAGAAAACTTAAGAGTCAGTCGACTTATTCCAATGTGTCTTGATTTATTTGATCAAGGAAGTAAAAGAAATTCTACTTCTCAAGTGAATAACACTTTAAAAGAAATTCTTTTAAAGCACACTCCACCGATGGTTAAAAATAAGTCAAAACGTATTAAGTTTCTGTATGCAACGCAAGTGGGAGCTCTCCCACCGCGGTTTGTTATATTCTGCTCACATCCAAAAGATTTGCATTTTAGCTATAAAAGATTTGTAGAAAATGAATTCCGTGAAGCTTTTAATTATAAAGATATTCCAATTTCTATTATTTTCCGTGAGAGAACAAGGTCACCATTAGATGATAATGGGGAAAGAATTAAATCTAAAGGAACAGCTCGTTTTCAAAGAGATCGGAACTATGATGATGACATTCGTAGTATGGTTTTTGATGACAGTAAGGCTTTAGACGGAGCTGATATCGAATTTTTCGATGATGACTCCGAGGAATAAAAATGTTTGAACAAAAAAATAAAAGTGTGAAACATTATGATGGCAGATGGGCACATTTGTATAAATTATGGTGTTCTGCTCTTCAGCAAGAACCTTTGCCACAATTTGATAGATGGTTATCCCAGGAATTTGCAAAAAATTCAAAATATGGCAGTCGCGATAGACGTTGGTACAGTGAATGTTTATTTGCTGGAATCCGTTTTGGATATTTTGCCTTGTTTTGTGAAGAGTTTTTTAAAAGTAATAAGACAAAAAAAATAGACAAATTATCACTGGATGAGTCTATCTCTGATTTCAGCAAAAACTTTCAAACTGGGAATCAAGTTCTTTCTAAATGGAATGAAATATCTCCAGAACGTTTTTTTGTCTGGATTCGTTTGCGCTATGAATTGGCTTATAAAAATAAACCAAATACGCTTTCTCTTGAATTAGGCGATGAAAAATTTCAAGAAGAAGTTCAATTTTTTGTTAATTTAGTTAATCTTATAGAAAATTCAGAAAATATTATATTTCAATTATTGATTTCTAGTATACCAATTTGGTTTAAAGAGGCTATAGAAAAAAGAATTCATGAGTCTTCGTGGGAAAATGAAAAAACAAAACAGTTTTTCTCGGAACTCGAAATTCGTCCTCCTCTATGGATTAGAATCAATGATTTAGAAAAAATAGATATTGTAAAAGCAGAACTTGTTAAAGAAGGTTTTGAATTTGAACAATTTGATTCAGCTCTAAAAGTAACAGGTGCAAAAGGTGTTTTTGCTTTGCAAGCATACCGGTCAGGTCTGTTTGAAATTCAGGATTTAGCAAGCCAAAGAATTGGGCAAAATATTCAAGTTAAAAATGGCCAATTTGTTTGGGATTGTTGTGCAGGCGGTGGAGGTAAAACTCAGCAAATTGCCAGTTTATTAAAAAATAAAGGTGTCATTTATGCATCTGACATTCGTGAATATAAACTGGAAGAAGTCAAAAAGCGTGCGCGTAAATCAGGTTTTTTTAATATCCGTTGCCTTCCATGGAATGGAGAAAATCTCCCAAATTTTCAAAAAGAAGTTGAAAATAGACATGGATTTGATTGGGTATTAGTAGATGCACCATGCACTTCATCGGGAACATGGAGAAGAAACCCAGACGCAAAATACCGAGTGAGTCATACAAATATCGAAAGTTTGACTCGTCTGCAATTGAGCATATTAGAAAATGCCAGTCGTGGTGTACGAGTGGGTGGACATTTGGTATATTCTACTTGCAGTTGGATTTATGATGAAAATGAAGGAATCATTTTAGAATTTCTTAAAAAAAATACTTTCTACACTTTAGTTAAGCAAAATTTATTAGGTTCTCCAAACGAAAATGCTGACACAATGTTTGCAGCAGTCCTGAAACGAGAAAGTTAACACCTTTCTCGAAGTTTAATTGCAATTTATTTTAAATCTATTAATATAGCTAAATAAGAAAATTTATTTTTGTATCTTTGGATTGGTATCCATTTAATATGGAGTATTTGCCATGAGAGTGTTAAATCTTTTACACTTTGTAGTTTTTTTTATATCCATGTGCGTTTTTACTCTAGCGCATGGGAGTAGGCTATCTGCTTATGATGATTTAACCGAGCATATTCCTTCGCTCTTTGATTTTGTTGAAGTCTCAGATTTTAATTATGCAAATAAAAATAAAATAAACGAAACTTTGATTATAGAATCTGTATTAATTGGTTCTTGTACAAATAAAAACAGTCCTTGTTTTGAGAATGCACAGGTAAGCGAGTTTTTTGCTCTTATCAAATTAACAAATACAGGCTCCTTAATTCAAAACTGGAAATTTGGTTTTTATATGCCGCGGAGTTTTAACCGCCATGGTAAAATAAATAATAATCTAACAATGGATATTTGCGATGCTACGCACAATTGCCAAAAATTAAAATATTCGAAAGAGACATCGGTATATCGAAAGGATCAGAGTGTAGGATATACTACCGTACTAGAACCAGAAGGAGATTTTGAGCTAAAACCAGGAAGTCAGTATGAAATAAGGTTGATAAGAAATAATCAGTGGCGTCCAAATAATATTTCAGCTGTACCACAAAATTTGTTTTTAGTTGTACATGAGAATAATGCAAATAAAATTTATAATTTATCTACAAATAAATCATCATATCATATTCAAGGTTACAATCAAAAAAATGTAGATGCATTAATAAGTGACCATAATATTAAAAACTGGAATTCTTCTAGCCAAACATTGTCAAATCATCCTATTATTCCCTCTCCAGTCAGTTATATTAGCAGTAGCGATGAAAAATATTTTTTTTTTACGGATGAGTTAGGTTTTGAAAATGCATTTGCGGGACTTGATCCGAGAATTGAAAATTATTTAAATCATATTTTAGTTTCAGACTTGAAAATAGCAGAAATGACAAAAAAGTTTAATAATATAAATTCTGGAATTATTTTTAAAAGAATAAAGAATCCTAATGAAATTTTACACAATCCCGAAGGCTATAAAATTTCGATTTCAGAAAATCTTATTTTAGTAGAAGCTTTGCACAATGCTGGTTTTTTTTATGCTGTGCAAACATTGCGCCAACTCTGGTTTCAAGCAGATATAAAGAGTTTAAACCAAACAGGTTTAAAAACTGCGACCATAATTGACTATCCACGTTTTAAATATCGAGGGATAGCATTGGACCTTGCTCGCCATTTTTTTTCAGTAGAAGAAATTAAAAATTTTATAGAAATAATGTCAGTGCATAAATTAAATAGTCTTCATTTGCATTTTGCAGATGATGAAGGATTTAGAATTCAGTTAACAGACTTTGATAGTTTTAACAAAATTTCAGACAGTCGTGGGTATGGGAAAAATATTGGACCTTTAATGTTCGTCCAAGGAAACTTAGATAAAACAAATACATATAGATATAAATATCCAACGGCAGTTACACAATATACTAAAACATACACTAAAAGTGAAATATTAGAAATAATTCAATTTGCAAATAGTCATCAAATCACTGTGATTCCTGAAATTGATTTACCTGGCCATTCGCGCGCGCTCATAAAAGCAATGCCTAATATTTTTTATGATAAAAATGATAAATCAGAATTTATGTCTGTGCAGGGCTATACAGATAATGTCATTCCTGTATGTGCATATGGGGATAAAAGTGAATTTGGAATTAATTTTACAAATAGATTAAATAAAATAATTTATGAGATAGCTGATATGTTTTCGAATCAATCTACCCTTTATTTTATAAAAAATGAAATAAGCCTTGGCGGAGATGAAGTCAGTGAGGATGCTTGGAATAAGTCAAGTACTTGTCAAAATGATTGGGCTCAATTAACTTCGCTTGGAAAGTCGCATAAATTTTTTAAAGAGATATCAAATAAATTAAATAATATAAAAATATCAGGATGGCAACAATTTGTTCAAAATGACGATCAATCTTTAGGCAGTGAAAGAGTTCAAGCAGACAAAACAGGCCGAGTTTGGCTTTGGAACACAACTGAAAATGGTATATTGCAAGCAGTAAACTTAGCAAATAATTCTTATCCTGTAGTACTTGCTTTTGCGGATCAGACTTATTTTGATTTAGCTTATAATCCAGATAGAAATGAACCGGGCTTTAGTTGGGCGACACAATTTTCTGATACTGAAAGCGCATTAAGATCAAGTTTGAGTTCTAAAATTACTCAGGAGATGACATATTATCCAGAAAATATCCTTGGTATCGAAGGAACACTTTGGTCAGAAAATCTTCCAACATATGCTCATTTAACGTATATGGCATTGCCAAAAATGACTGGATTGGCAGAAGCCAGTTGGGCATCTGTAACTTTTACCACAGAAGCTAATTTAAAGACAAATTGGCAAAGTTTAATTCATCGTTTGGGCTGTGGTGAAAAAGGTTTTTTATCTTTTATTTATAATGTATATAATGTTAAATATCGTGGTTATCCTACCGGAATATCTCTTGAAGCTCCACGTGAATTTTGTAATTTATAAATTAATTCAAAGATTTAAAAAATAAATTTGTTTAAATAACCCTTGAATTTTTCATTAAATTAATTATTATACTTAATGTTTATATTCATGCATATATATTTAGATATTTTTTTGTTCAGAAAATCGTATATTAAAATTATTCGAAACAAATAAATTATGATTTTTACATATTTTAAAAAACTCAAAGGAGAAATATGGAAAATTTGAGTTCTGATATTGTTATAGTCGGATCTGGAATAGCTGGCTCACTCATGGCGGAACGATTGACTCATAAAGGTATTAAAGTACTTATATTGGAAGCAGGAGATAATGTTGATAGAGGCGAGGCTTTCAATAGATATACAAATGCAGTTCTGAAAATTCCCGAATCAGCTTATATGGAACAAGCGCATGCACCGTTTCCAACAACGTTAAACGACAAATATTTTATTCAAAAAGGAAAAGAAATATTTAAAAGTACTTATTTAAGAGTTGCTGGAGGAACAACCTGGCATTGGCAAGGAGCTACCCTCCGTCTTCTGCCAAATGATTTTAAAATGAAAAGTAAATTCAATGTAGCCTTGGATTGGCCAATAGAATATAAAGATTTAGAGAAATGGTATGAAGAGGCTGAAGTTGAACTTGGTACGGCAGGTTTTAATGGTGAAGATTTAGGTTCTCCCAGACAAAATAAATACCCTCTGCCTGAAATTCCATTTTCTAATTTAGATCAATTTATGCTTAAATCTCTCAAAAAATCAGAATATAAAATTGTCCATACTCCTCAAGCGCGCAATTCTATAGTTTATGATTTGCGTTCTGCATGTTGTGGAAGTGCAAGTTGTATACCAATATGCCCCGTCCAAGCTAAATATGATGCCACTGTCCATTTGAATAAAGCAATAAAAAATGGAGCAAGACTCATTACAAATGCAGTTGCCTGTGAAGTAATTGCCGATACATTAAGTAAAATATCAGAGATTAAATTTAAAACGAAGGATGGTAAAAAATATTTGGTAAAAGGTAAAACTTTTATTTTAGCAGCAAATGCAATTGAAAATGCAAAATTATTATTAATGTCTAAAAGTGAAAAATACAAAAATGGCATTGCAAATTCAAGTGATCAGGTTGGTCGTAACCTTATGGATCATCCAATCGTGTTAGCTTATGCATTGACTCCTGAACCTGTGTTTCCTTATCGTTCCCCACTATCTACTTCTGGGATTGACGATACGCGTGATGGTACCTTTAGAAATAGCTTTGCATCTTATCGATTGCAGTTTGGCAATGATGGTTGGACATTTCCAATAGGGGGCTTGAATCCTTTTATTGAATCTTTAATAGAGAAAGGCTTTACAGGTAAAGATTTAGAAAAGACTTACAGAGAAAGTGTCTATCGTCAGGTTGCAATTTCTGCTATGACGGAGCAATTGCCAGATCCAGAGAATCGAATACTTCCTTCATATGAAAATTTAGATTCAATTGGAATTCCACGTCCAGAGATATATTACTCACTCGATAACTACACACATAATTCTTTTAAAGACTCAAAAAAGAAAATGTCTGAAATATTAAAAGTGACAAATTGTAAAAATATTCTAACGATCGAGGATTTTTTTGGTGCTGGTCATGTGATGGGCACGCATAGAATGGGTAAAAATCCCAAAAAATCTGTTGTAGATGAAAATTTAAAAAGTCATGATCATCCCAATCTTTTTATTCTAGGGGCAGGTGTAATGCCTACGACTGGCACTGCCAATCCCACACTTACTATAGCCGCTTTGTCACTAAAATGCAGTCACTATATTCTTAAACAACATTATAAGGTGTAAAGTATGAACTGTTTAAAAAGGCGAGAATTTTTATCAAATTTAGTAATGACTTTTTCTGTAACTTCGTTTGCGATTCAATTTTCAACATTTGCGGAAGACGATATTGATCTTCTGAATAAATTTATGAAGATTTCAGAAAAACTCACTGGTAATTCGGAATTAGATATAGAGTTAGGTAAGAAATATTTAGAATATTTCATGATAGATAAAAACAATAGAGCAAAAATATTTGAATTACACTCTTATTTAAATTTAAAAATCCCCGATTTTCGTAAAGATTTAAAAAAACTTTCAAAAGAAATTTTATTGAGTTGGTACACAGGAATTGTAAAAGTAAATGGATCGAGTCGTTTAGTAACTTATACTGGTGCTCTTTCTTGGACAACTTTGCAAGGGATTAAACCACAGGGATTTTGTGGAGGCGAGTTTGGCTATTGGACTAAAAAACCCAAAATGAACTGAGTGCATTATGCCCCTACGCCAAATCTCAATGCATGGTCATTCCGCCATCCACAGCAAGTGTCTGACCTGTCATATAACTCGACGATGGACTTGCTAAAAAGACGGCTGCTTTTGCCACTTCAATTGGGTCACCAACTTTTTGTACAGGGATTTTTTCGATAATTTTTGCCAAAACTTCATTGCTCAAAGCACTTGTCATATCTGTTGAAATATATCCAGGTGCTATAGCATTGATTTGCACATTTCTGCCTGCCAATTCCAAAGCAAGGGCTTTGGTGAAGCCTATTACTCCCGCTTTACTAGCAGCATAAGCCGATTGTCCAGCATTGCCTGTTAAGCCAACAACGGAAGAAATATTAATAATTTTACCTGCACGTTTGCGCATCATGCTCATAGCAAGGGCTCTGGAGCAGTTAAAAGTGCCTTTTAAGTTTGTATCTAGGGTATTGTCCCATTC
The DNA here is from genome assembly GCF_004295685.1 of Fluviispira sanaruensis. Lineage (NCBI taxonomy): Bacteria > Pseudomonadati > Bdellovibrionota > Oligoflexia > Silvanigrellales > Silvanigrellaceae > Fluviispira > Fluviispira sanaruensis. The sequence continues at coordinate 3,273,640 of NZ_AP019368.1, read as the reverse complement.
TTCTTCTTTAAATTTAACAAAAAGATTATCGCGCGAGACTCCGGCATTATTCACAAGGATTTCTATGCTACCATGTTCTTTTTCAAGGGCTTTTACTGTGTCTTGGACGAGATTAAAATCAGAAACATCGAACTGGACGCAGGTCGCAATACCACCACTGCGGACGATTTCTCCGACTGTTGCTTCAGCTGCCTGAGCATTTCCAGCATAATTTATGATGACCTTTGCTCCCAATGCGCCAAAAGCAAGAGCAATGGCCTTTCCTATTCCACGGGATCCCCCAGTCACCAGTGCAACTTTGCCTGCAAGCAAAGTAGGAGCATATATTTGTTTCATAACAGTAGCTACATCAGCTAATTCTGTAGACTTCTTTTCGATGTTTTCCATATTATTGCCTCTATTAAATCATTCATACGGATTTCCAAAACTTACGAAGTGACGCTACCATGAAAAAAAAAAACAGCAAATAGTCCTTTGAGGCTTGTCATCTGCGAATTCATGCTATATGTAGTGTTTCGTGCTCATGTGGCGGAATAGGTAGACGCACAGGACTTAAAATCCTGTATCCGCAAGGGTGTACCAGTTCGATTCTGGTCATGAGCACCAACTTCTTTAAGTCTCTCTATCCTTTTCTTTATTCATTTCATTTGTTAAATTAAATTTCAGATCTACGAAATGCTTTTATGTAAAGCACTTTTAAAGTCTTCGTTAAACGATTTTTAATGTTTTATTTTTATTAATTTAAAAAAATCAGAGAGATCTATGTCAAAAAAGAAAAAGATAATAATTGCTTTGACTTCTGTTCTAGTGATTGCCGCAGTCCTCGTATCATTCATAGGCTATATTTATAAGCGCGATAAAAGCAAATATGAACCCAAACTTTGGGTAGGTTTATTGGATTATAGATTAAACTTCAGAGATGTTGGCGAGAGTCTTAATCAGTGTCTTAAAAAGGATATATACAAAACAGGTCTCGTTTATCGATCGAATAAGTATTTTTCAGGGTGGAGTTGCGATAAGATCAACAATCCAGATAAAATCTATACATTGAATTTTAGCCCATCGGATCCGCATTCTTTTTACTGTGAAAAAGAAGATGGAACTCGACTCTTTGGCTCACATCCAAATACTGATTTTGTCATAAGTGATATTGAAAACCTTGAGAATTGGAAAAGACCAGAATTTAAAAACTCGATGTGCCAACTTTTTAAGAGTGCTCTTGTCGATATCACGCAAAATAAAAGTTTTCTTTTTCACTGTGATGTAGGGCGTGATAGAACAGGTACTTTTGCGGCAATGATAGCGATGATGCTCTCTGAGGAAAAAAATATTGCTAATGAAAATGTAATTGAATCGATTGAATGTGATTATGAAAAAACCAGCGCACTTGAAAGTTTTAAAAAGGGAAGAATGGAAAACTTTTTAAAAGAAATGGTTGAGCAGGGAGGAGTTTCGCAATTTATTCAAACTCAGTGCGACCTAAGTTCTGAACTTATTGTGCAAGCAGCAGATAACTTTATTAAGTAAAAATTATTATAAATACGATTTTGTCGAACATCCATCCACAACAATTGTTTGGCCATTTATAAATGAAGCATCCTTTGACATAAGGAAACAAACCACTTTGGCAATTTCTTCTGGTTTGGCCATTCTTTTTAAAGCAGCTCTATTTTCCCATTGTGATCTAACTTCCTTAACTGAAGTTTTATTATTCTGCGCAGTTTTTTCTATTATATTCTCCAAGTGTTCCGTGGATGTTGCACCAGGTGCAACATTATTTATGCGTATACCTGTGTGGCCAATTTCATGGGCAAGATTTTTCAGAAATATAACTAGACCAGAACGATAAATGGCAGATAAATCAAGCGTTGCAATAGGCTCTTTTACAGACGTGCTTGTTATAGCAACAACACTCGATTTATGATGCTTCATATAGGGAAGTATATTTAATAAAAATTGGGCTGGCCCTGCAAGCATTATTTTATTGCCTTCAATAAAGTCTTGAAAGGCGTGTTCCGATGTTTTCTTGCCTGGAAAACCCCCACCATTTAATAAAACACCATTTAATTTGCGTGCCTGTAAAATATCTTTTATCTTTTTTTCAAATTTTCCATCACTTAAATCGAGTGCCACAGTTTCAACACTCGTTGCCCCCAATTCTTTTAATTCGCTAATTTTATCATCAATTTTGTCGGCATTACGTGACGAAATAATTATTCCTGCATTTTGTTCAGCAAGTTCTTTTGCAACAGCATAACCTATGCCTGAGGACGCACCTGTTAACCAGAAAAGAGCATTTGATAAAGATTTCATAGGGGTCTCCAATAGAAATGTTTTATATAATATAATATACAAAATTGACAAAGCAAGTTAGCATAGATAAAAATAATGATTTAATTCATTATAAAGGAAACAATAATGCATACAATAAAAATTATAAAACCTAAAAAAATTAAACTGGGAGACACTGTTGGAATATTTACTCCTTCATTTCCAGCAAATGTTACTTTTAAAGAAAAATATTTACATGGTATTTCTGAATTAAAAAGAATTGGATTTAATGTAATTGAAGGCGATTTAACAAGAAAAAGCATTAACCAAGGTTATCGTTCTGGCGCTCCGCAAGAAAGAGCACAAGAGTTTATGGATTTAATTAAAAATAGCAATGTTGATTTTTTAATGTCGACAATTGGTGGATATAATTCTTCTTCTATGCTTGAATATTTAGATTTTGAAGAAATAAGAACACAAAGAAAAATTATTGTAGGCTACAGTGACGTGACTGCTTTGCATATGGCTATTTTAACCCAAGCCCAGTTATCGACTTTTTATGGCCCAGCTGTTGTGCCAACCTTTGGTGAATGGCCACATGTTTTAAAAGAAAGTTTTGCATCTTTTTTTGTGATGGGTTCAGATAGCAGTATGATAAATTACACGCTCCCTATTTTTGAAAAATGGAGCAATCATTTTCGCGACGCTACAACGCATGAATGGAAATCCGTTGATAGAGAGTATTTTCCAAATGCAGGCTACAAGGTGCTGTCACCTGGAGTTGTCGATGGATCTGTCGTAATTGCGAATTTAAATACCCTATGTTCACTTGCAGGGACAAAATATTTTCCCGATTTGAATAATAAAATTTTATTGATTGAAGAACAAGATGCTCCATTTGCTGAAGAAGAACGTTCGCTCACTCAATTAAAAATAATGGGTATTTTTAATATTATTAAAGGACTCATAATTGGAAAAGCTGAATTATTAAATAGCCAAGGCGCACCTTTTAATTATGACGAATTAATCATGGAGGTGGTCGGCACAAAAAAATATCCAATAATAAGTCATTTCGATTGTGGTCATACACATCCCATGCACACAATGGCGCAAATGATTTCTATAAAATTGGATGCGTCAACAAGTGATGTGAAAATAAAAATACTAGAATCTGCGGTGGAATGATTAAACTGAGCAGTTTCTGTAGCCCCTTGTTTAGACTCTGTCTAGATTGTATAACGAATACAGTTGAGATACCTCATGTGGTATCAGTCATTATAAAATGGAGATAAAATGGAAAAAATCGTCATAATCGGCTCAGGTCCTTCTGGCCTAACTGCAGCTATATATTCAGCACGAGCAGCGCTCTCTCCTGTTGTCATCAGTGGAATGCAACCCGGTGGTCAATTGACTACGACAAGTGTCATAGAAAACTGGCCTGGTTTTGTGGATGGTATTGACGGTAATAAACTCATGAGTGATATGCGTGAGCAAGCAGAAAAAGTCGGCGCGCGCTTTGAAACGGGTGAAGTTAAAAATATCGAAAGAACAAAGGATGGTACGTTTGTCATCAAGCGTGAATACGAAGAAGATATTCATGCAAAAGTTGTTATTATCGCAACAGGTGCATCTGCAATCACACTTCCTTTGCCAAATAAAGATAAATTAATGGGCTATGGTCTCTCAACTTGCGCAGTGTGTGATGGGTTTTTCTATCGCAATAAAAAAGTTGCTGTCGTGGGTGGGGGCGACAGTGCTATGGAAGAAGCAACATATTTAGCAAAACTTGCGAGCGAAGTTATTTTAATTCACCGCAGTGATAAATTCCGCGCAAGCAAAGCTATGCAAGAACGCGTTATTGCAAACCCAAAAATAAAAATCATTTATAACACTGAAGTTGTTGATACCCTTGCTAATGAACAAGGGCTAACAGGAATTGTAGTAAAAGAAAACGGTGGAAAAATAGATAACATAACTGTGGATGGATTATTTATGGCAATTGGTCATCATCCAAATACAACTTTTGTAAAAGAATTAGTGCAGATGGATGAAAAAGGTTATATTTTAACCCAAAACGGAACACATACAAATATCCCGGGAATTTTCGCAGCTGGTGACGTTGAAGATAAACTTTATCGTCAAGCTATTACAGCAGCAGGAAGAGGCTGCCAAGCGGCACTTCAAGCAGAAAAATTTATTGAAGGTATTCAACATTAAAGAAAAAGAGTAAGGAAAAACTCCTTACTCTGCCCTGCGATTCATATCAAATTTTATGGAATTATAATTTAAATATTTCTGATTTTAAATTAATTTATTTGCAAAATATATCTTGGTGTATTATTGCAATAAGCAATTAAGCCGGAATTTTTTATTGCCAAACGAACAGCATTATTACCTTTTGCTTTCATTAATGAAGAAAAAATAGGGTTTATATACGATGGGCTTCCGTCAATAATATTATGACTTGTTACATAAGCTTCATTGCAATTTCCGTTAGGAATATTTCCTGTCAAAGAATATGATGTTTGATAAGTTCCTAAAAGAGGAATATTTTTGATTTTAAATGAATTTTCTTGTACATTAAGAGATACGAGTTTATTATTAGAATCTAATTCATAAGAACCGGTAAGATGAATAGGATATGATTCATCAAGAACTCCTACATTAAAAAGATCAATTAATGAAGTAACAATTTTGTCGATATTTCCACTGTGTATAACTGTATTCAAATTGTGTGTTGAATTAGCGAATGCAGTCGATGAGAAAATTGTTAGAGCAGATAGAATATATTTTATTTTCATTTTTGTTCCTTTTTTATAGATTGTCAGGGCATGATTAAAATATCAACATATTCAATTATTTACAAGTACTTTTTTGCTTATTTTATTGGAAGTCTTTTAAATTTAATTGAAAATTATTTTTTATAAATTAATTGATTGGATTTTCTTGTTGTCTAAATAAGAGAAGTTTTTTTTAAATTAAAACTTCTAGTATGTTTTTTTTAATATTAAGATTTGTAAACTCAGGTTCAATAGAGAGAATTATAAATTCATCGCATATAAAGCATATTTTTATGGAAGAATTTAAATTTAATAAACAGCTCTTATTGAATTTAAATTTAATTTTAAGTATAATGAATATTCTTATGTATATTTTTGCTTGATATCTTAAAAATAAATTCTCGGAAAAATATCGTAAGTTCCTTATTTGATGGGATTTGATATATTTTTTAATACCTATTTCGGAAAATATTTCAAATAGTGTTTTATATGATGTAATAGTATTTGTTTTTATTTCTGCAAAACATAAATGGTTATCTTTACCTTCTTTATTTGAGGAATATATGCGATCGATTTCTCCTCTTTTTAATTTAAGGTTTTTTTGTATAGGTATCCATTGGTGTTTTTCAAGCCATATATCAACCTGGGTTTCCCCCCATTCTCCGAGCCTTTTTCGGTATTTCGTATCTTTCATCTGCACTCCCTCAAAGCTGTGCTTTGCCCTAAGGTTTCATTAGTCTATTTTTATCTGGAGAGGAGTTTTATAAAATTTTTGAGCACTTCTTTAAAAATTTGATTTGATTTTGGACGTATTACGTTATACCCAATCTGATTAACGTTTTTTGCTCATGCTTTTGAACTTTTTGTTTAGAAGTTTGGGATTGCAAAAACCAATTGAATTTTTGGAGAAGTCTTGTATCCAGCCGATGATACTATTAAAATAAACAGTCCAAAGCTTCTAACTAAGCAGATTCATACGAATATTCTATTAGCGTTGAGGGCAGCTTTGCACATGCTGAAGTCACAACCAGTGGTAAATCCAGGGGTTATGAATTTACGAGTGCGCAATTGGCTTTTCCTTTATGAAGAAGGTGAAGCTATTGTTGATATCATTCTAGATAAGGGCTACTCTTTGGCGGAAGTAGAAGCTTTTGTTGTGCCAAGGCTTGCTGAATCAAGTCTTTCATTTGATGAGTGTGCCGAGTTTCATGAGTTTCTTATGACAACCGACGCTCTCGATCTCATTGCAGATGATGTACAAATTCGTGTGGGATCTCCTGGCTCCGAGCCAACCCTATATGATCTTGAAGATTATCAGGCATCTATAGGCAATATGCTTAAAGTTGAAGCTTGGAACCTTATTGAAGGCAGAAGCAAATTTACAATGATTTTAAATGATATTTATGATAAAGATGGAATGAAAATTATTGTACTTGCTGAAGGTGCTCATAGGTTTGAAATTCCTCTTGAGAATATTAAAACTGCATTTGTGCTGCCATTTCATCCTGCTTCTAAATCTGTCAAATTGGCAAAAGAGGCAGCGCGAAAAAAAGCGCGGCAAGGTGCTTCTAAAAAATATAAATAGTATGAGCCTTTTACAAGTGGCTCATTGAATTCTTGACTTGTTTTCTGAGGTGCATTGAATGCAAATAGATTTGAAGCGTGTTATCGAAACTGTTGGCAAAGAAAAAAATATTGATCGTCAACTTCTTATTGGCGCATTGAGAGAAGCGGTTCTGACTGCGGCACGCAAGCATTTTGGTGATTGCGTTTTTGAAACACGCTTCAATGAAGAAACCGAAGAAATAGAACTTATTCGTTATAGAACTGTTGTGGCAGATGAAGAACTTACAAATGTAAGCAAACAAATTCCTGCTACTGAAGCTCTGCAAATGGACGATTCTTTGCAAATCGGTGATGAGATCGGTGAGCCTCTTCCAACTGACCAACTGGGTAGAATTGCTGCGCAAGCTGCAAAACAATCCATCGTGCAAAAAGTCATGGAAGCGGAAAAAGAAAAAATAGTCCGTGAATTTCGTGATAAAAAACACCAGATTGTCATTGGCCAGGTGCGCCGTTTCGACAAAGCCGACATAATTGTCGATCTTGGTCCAACGGAAGGTGTTCTGCCTGTGCGTGAACAAATCCCAGGTGAAAAATACAAAATCAGAGATAAAGTGATTGCCTTCGTCATCGATGTCAAAAAATCGACTCGTGGACCTCAGGTAATGCTCAGTCGTGCTCACCCAGAGCTTCTTATTCGTCTTTTTGAACAAGAAGTTACAGAAATTTCTGAAGGTGTTGTGGTTATTCAAAGTGCTGCTCGTGATCCTGGTAGCCGCTCTAAAATTGCAGTTTATAGCACGGAACCATCCATCGATCCCGTTGGTGCCTGTGTAGGTATTAAGGGAGCTCGTGTTCAAGCGATTGTGCAAGAACTCCGTGGCGAAAAAATAGATATTATTCCTTACGATCGTGACCCAGCTCGCTTTGTTTGCAACGCTCTGGCTCCTTCTGAACCATCAAAAGTGATTGTAAATGAACGCCTCCATATCATGGAAGTAGTTGTGCCCGACGAACATCTTTCTCTTGCGATTGGTAAGAGAGGACAAAATGTGCGTTTGGCAGCCCAATTAACAGGTTGGAAAGTTGACATCCGTTCTGAAACAAAAATGAGAGAACTTGTACAAGAATATAAGAATGTTATCGCGCAAATTCCTGCACTAGGTGAAATGCGCGCAGAAATTCTTGTCAACGAAGGCTATAAAGATCCTGCAGATATCTCTCGCATGGATCCAAGAAGTCTGGTAAAATTATTGCGTTTAACACCTGAAGAAGCTGAACAAGTTATTCAAGGGGCCTCTGAGCTTGCTTCTCAGTCAGATGAGCAATCCGATCTTGCTTCGGATGAAGATCTTGAAGGTTTCCATTTAGGTGAACCCATTATCGATGAAGAAATTGGTGAAACTGAAGAAGCTGAAGCTGCCATTGACGATATCGTTGCTAAAACTCGTCCTCAACCACTTCTCGACCCAGAAAAGGTTGATGTGAAATCGGTACCTGTTGAACGTCTTCGCTATTGGATGCAATTGAAAGGTGTTGCTGAGCACATTGCCGCCGTTATTCATACTGCTGGTTTTTCTGATTTCAGCTCAGTTGCGACTTCAAACGCAGACGAAATTGCTTATAAAACAGGTCTACCTGTAAAACTTTCTGGAAAGCTACATGCTGAAACTACCAAGATTATTGGAAACTGATTCTGAAAATGAAATATTATTTCATGCACTGCAAAAGTCATTTCGTACATTTTCTCCTGAAGGAAGTGTAAAAGTTCCACATGTGGAATTGAGTGATAATTTGATACAAGCACTTGCCTTTGCTCGGCGCTGCGGTACTCTCCGTGGTGGTTTGGAAAATATTGAAACTGTGTTGCAAACAGAAGAAGCTGGTTTAGCATCTTTGCGTACACGTAAAAAATTGAAAGAACCAAATCGTATTTCGAGAGTGCTTATCTTTTCCAACGATGGAAGTGAACGATTTTACCGTCACTGCGAAGCTTTGCTCCATAAATATGGTGGTCGAGTTTTAGGTATTAAAGTCAATGCGCATTCAGCTTTGCTTGGTTCAACTTTTTTCGGTAAAGAAAAATCAGTGAAAGCATTGCTAGTCAATCGCAAAGATGCGGTTATTAAAGTATTGTCCGCTGTTATGTCTGAGTCATAGTCATAATGGCCTAGTTAATTTTTGTTACTACTATGCCATCTATGATGGCGTGATTATAATCGGGAGCTGCATTTGATGAGTCGCATTAGAGTACTTGATTTGGCGAAAGAATTGGGGATTGAGACCAAAGCTGCCATTATTAAGCTCCAAGAACTCGGAATCCAGGTAAAAAACCATTTTAATGCCATCTCTGAAACAGAGGCTGCTAAGTTGCGTGCATTTCATCGTTCAGGCAAAAATCCAGAAAAGGAAGCTGCTCAAAAAGCTGCGGCAAATAAACTTATTATTCGCAGGAAAGTGGAAACACCGCATGATCCGAGCGAAGAATCTGTGCAAAAAACAGAAGCTATTTCTGCTAGCCGTCCTGCCGATACTCAAGCAGCTAAAAAAACGGTTGCTGCAAAGACTACGGTTGTTAAAAAAGCAGCAACTGTAGAAAAAGCTCAAGACGAAGTGTCTCAAAAAGAGAAAATACTTGAACAGGCAAAAGTTGAACAGACTGAAAACCAATCTGTAGAAAAAACTGTTGCTTCTCAACCTATTGTAAAAGTTTCAAAAGCTTCCTCTGAAAATGTGGAAAATCAATCAATAACCTTAGAAAATCGAGAGACAAAAGCCGCTTCCACTGAAGCTCAAGAAGCAAGTGCCGGTAAAACTGCAGATGTACAAAATAAGGCATCTAAAAGTTCCGAAGTCAGTGCATCAGCTGTGCGCTCTCAAGAGAGTGACGAGAAAAATCCTGTGCAAACCACAAATCCTGTAAATCCTGTATCCTCCAATTCAGCTCAAATCGTTCGTCCTGCTGCGCAAACACCTGCAGCCAGTGCGCCGCGAACTTCTCCTTCAACAACACGTACCAATGAAGGTGGCGCAGTTATTGTTAGAAAAGCAGAGCCCACTCCACCTCAACCACAGGTAAAACCACAAAGTTATACGACTGCGAGTTATAGCACTCAAAATTCATACCGCAGAGATGACAACAATGCCCCTCGTGGAAATTTTGCTGCACGTGATGGTGCAGGAAGGCCTGGACCGGGTGGTCAACAATATGGCCAACGTGATCCAAACAGACCACAAACAGGTGGGCGTGATTTCCAACCACGCGCAGGTGGAAATGGCGCTGGTGGTCAAGCTGGCGGAGTGCGTCCGCAAGGCGGAGGCTTCGGCCAAAGAGACGGAGCACAAGGACAATCTGGATTTAGAACTGGACCGGGTGGTACAAGACCACAAGGAACAGGCTTTGGTGGTGATAGAGGCGGGTTTTCTCCAAGACCAGGAGGAGCTCCTTCTTCAACAGGCCGTCCTCCATTTGGATTACCTGACGCAGCTCCAGCTGCTCCTACAAAAGATATGCCATCACGTCTTAAAGATCGTGACAAAGATAAAGATCGTGAAAAACGTAGAATTACTGATGAAGAAGATGCACGTAGGAATGGCCTTTTGCGTGCAAAAGGCGCTCGCCGTGTAGACGAAGTCGAAGAAGAATTTGATATCTACGCTGAAAATGAGGGCGAAGGTGGTGAGCAAAAAACCACAGTACGCACTATGATTCCAAACCGTAGAAAAAGCTCTTCTGCTATCCGTAAAAAAGAAGTTAAAAAAGCTGAAATTGCGAATCCAACGAAGGCATCGAAAAAGATTGTGCGCGTAGATGAATCCATCAGCGTCAATGACCTTGCTGGAGAATTGAGCCAAAAAGCAAGTGCTATCATTAAAACCTTAATGAAGCTCGGAATGATGGCTACAATCAATCAGCAACTTGATATTGATACAGCTACATTTGTTGCACAAGAATTTGGTTATGAAATCCAAAGTTCGAGTGTTTCAATCGGTGATATTTTATCTCGTAAAACGGATAAAAACGAAGAAGATAGTCTTCTTGCTAGACCACCTATTGTAACAATTATGGGACACGTTGACCATGGTAAAACTTCACTTCTCGATGCTCTTCGCTCTGCGAATGTGGCAGCAAAAGAAGCGGGTGGAATCACGCAACACATTGGTGCTTATCAAATTGAACACAAAGGCAATAAATTAACATTCCTTGACACTCCTGGTCACGAGGCTTTCACTTCCATGCGTGCGCGTGGAGCTCAAGTCACTGACATAGTTGTGTTGGTTGTTGCTGCTGACGACGGCGTGATGCCACAGACAATCGAAGCGATTGCTCATGCAAAAGCAGCTGAAGTGCCAATCATTGTTGCAATAAACAAGATTGACAAACCTGGTGCCAACCTTGAGCGCATTAACCGCGAATTGTCAGACCAAGGTGTTATGCCTGAAGAATGGGGTGGAGATTCCATGTTCATTCAAGTTTCAGCAAAAACGGGTCAAGGTCTCAATGACCTCATCGAAGGCATTCTGCTTCAAGCAGAAGTTCTTGAGCTAAAAGCGACAAAAGATTGCCTTGCTGAAGGTATTGTTATTGAAGCAAAACTCGACAAAGCCAGAGGCCCTGTTGCGACCGTTATTGTCACAAAAGGAACTCTTAAACAACAAGATTACATCGTGGTTGGAACCTCTATGGGACGTGTTCGTGCCATGAGCAATGACCTCGGAGCAAAAATCGCTTCAGCCGATCCTTCTATGCCAGTCGAAATAATTGGTTTGAGTGAAGTTCCAGCTGCTGGCGACCAGTTCAACTGTGTTGTCAATGACGCAATTGCAAAAGAAGCTGTTGCTTACAGAATTGAAAAACAAAGACAAAAAGAACTCGCTAACCAACGTGGTTCTTCTATGGAAGAGCTCTTGGCTATGATGGGCGGAGCAGAAGAAAAAGCAAAAGAAGTCTCAATTATTATTAAGGCTGACATGCATGGTTCTGCTGAAGCAATCCGTAACTCTGTGCAAAAACTCGACACTGCGAAAGTAAAGACCAAAATTCTTCACTCAGCTGTCGGTGGAATCACAGAAACAGATGTCATTCTTGCGAAGGCTTCCAATGCTCTCATTGTTGGATTTAACGTTCGTCCAGACCGGGTTGCAGCGCAAGTTGCAGAACAAGCTGGGATCAAAATCCAATGTTTCAGCATTATTTATGAATTAATTGCTGCAGTTCAAGCTGCTATGGTTGGAACTCTTTCACCTATTAAGCTCGATAAAATCATCGGTCATGCAGAAGTGCGCAACACGTTCTCTGTGCCAAAAGTTGGTGTTATTGCTGGTAGTATGATTTCCGACGGTAAAGTTGTGCGCAACTCTCACGTACGTATTGTCCGTGATGGCGTTGTTATCTACACCGGTCGTATTGGTTCTCTTAAGAGATTCAAGGACGATGCAAAAGAAGTTGCACAAGGCTTTGAATGCGGTATTGGCGTAGAAAACTATAACGATATTAAGGTCGGCGATATTCTCGAAGCCTATGTTGTTGAAGAAATTGCAGCAACATTAATGTGAGGTAAGAGAAGATCATGGCTACGAAAAGAATGCTACAAATTGGTGAACAGATTCGCGAACACATTGCTATGATGTTCGTGAGGGGTGAAATTGCCGATCCCCGCGTGCGTGGCATCACTTTAAATTCCGTTAAACTCACACCCGATCTGCAGATAGCGCGGGTTTATTATTCCATTCTTGGGGATAAAAATCAGCGTAAGTCTGCAGAGGTGGGATTAAAACAAGCTTCTGGTTACATAAGACGTGAAATTGGTAAAGTGCTCCAAATTCGCTACACCCCCCATATCGTCTTTCTTTATGATGACAGTGTGGAGCATGCTGTAAAAATGGGCGCACTTATTAACAAAATCAGTGATGAAAGACGTGAAGACGAGTCAAATCGGAACGCTGAAAACCTTTCTGATTTAAGTTCAGACAAAGACAATTCTTCCAAATAATAAGTAAAATAAAATATGAGCTTTAAACAAATAGCGGAAGAGACCCTATCGACAACAAGCAGTCTGAGCGGACTGATTCTTGTCGATAAAGCGGCTGGCTTAACAAGTCATGCTGTCGTTTCTTCTGTGCGAAAAATATTAAAGATGGATAAAGTAGGGCATTTGGGGACTCTGGACCCGTTTGCCACAGGCTTGCTTCCTATTTTGGTGGGAGGGTCTACGCGCCTTTCCGACGAAATTATGGATGGGAAAAAACAATATCTATTTACAATTTCTTTGGGCAAAGAAACAGACACTCTGGACTATTCAGGTCAAGTTGTCGCTGAAGCTGAAGTGCCCCAAGATTTTGAAAGAAAAATCCTTGGCGCCCTAAGAGAATTCACTGGAAATATTGAGCAGGTTCCCCCTGTTTACAGTGCTCTGAAAATGAATGGCAGACCTTTGTACGAATATATGCGTGCCACTGGGAAACTTCCTGACTCAATCGAAACTAAAAAACGTTCGGTTTTTATCGAAAACTTAGAACTTGTTAAGTGTGACTTAGACAGTAATTCCGTAACTCTCCGCGTTTTGTGTGGAAAAGGCACTTATGTCCGGAGTCTCGCACGCGATATTTCAAAAGCCATTGGCACTGTTGGCCATTGTACGCAGTTGCGTAGAGAGTATGTTGAACCTTGGTCAGTCGAAAATGCCATTTATTTTTCTTTTGAAGAAAAACCAAGTCAACAAGAATTATTAGACAGATTGATTTTACCAGAACAAATGCTTCCAACGGTTGCAAAAGTAGAATTAAGCGAAGAATTCTTTAAACAGCTTTCTTCTGGCAATGTGATTGTTTTAGGAGAAAATCAGGTTGCTGAAAAGACCTCTGAAAAATCCATAAAAACTTTAGTCCACGGTTCTAAAGTTTTTGTTAAAATTCTCAATCACGATTTTATGTTTCTGGCAGATGTAGAACATATTAGTGCTGAAAATATTTATAAAATAAAGCCTAAAAAGAAAATTCGTTAATTCAAGCTATGACGATGAAGTTATTTTTACCTTTGAATAAGAGATAAATTTAAAATCTATTTTTTATTCTGTATCTTTTGAAAATAAGTTTATAAAAGTAAAAAATTTTGTTCTTAAAAGAATTGCTTTTTTACCTCCCATAGAAATAAAATATGATTTTATTTCTATGGGAGGTAAATTATTTAATGAATCTTAATTTAGAAAATAATAATAGACTTGTCTACTAAATCACTTAATATTGGATGTCTTAATCTCTCTCTTAAGCCTCTCTAATCTTAATAGTGTAATAGAAATTTCCTTTAAAATCTCATTTTGTTCAATTATTTTATCATATAAATCTCTATTTAATTTATTTTTTAAATCATCTGTATATTTCATTTCTAAAATGGATTTATTTATATTAGCTAATATCACTAACTCATTCATTGAATTTGACATTAATATTTTCTTAATATCTAGATCATCAGCGTTCGCTGAGAACTCAATTAAAAATATTGATGCATATGTAAAAAGTATAATTTTATTAAAAATGATTTTCATATTACTTCCACTTTACTGTTATTCAAATTTAAAATATTCGGAGAAAAAATCGATGTTAAAGTTATTTAACGTTCGTATTTCACGGAATTTTCATTCTACTTAATATATGAATTGTTTTTTATTTTTTGATACTCATCACACTGCATTTTAAAACAGTTTTATTTATCATTTTTTTTAAGAAATCTAAAAAAATTATTCTTAATATATCAGAATTCAACTAAAATATTTATAACAGGTTTAATTTCTAAATTTTAGAGAATTGCTATTTTTATAGTATCGTCAAATAAATACTCTTTTCTATTGAGTACCGCTTTTTTACATTTTAAAAAATACAAAGATTTTTCTAATATTTATTATGATGCTTTTATATATTGATTTTTAATGTATAAAAATTTATAGTTTTCAAATATTGCTATTTTTCTGCGTCATGCGCATACTTCATAACTCGAAAGTTCCGCTTTTCTCGTGTCTTAAACGAGTGCGATCAATTTCTTTCTAAATGTCATATAAATAAATAAAAAATCAGTCACATAAAAGATAATTATTATAACATTTAACTAATCAATATTTATTTATTAATGCAATATAGCTTATGTAAAAATACATTTCAATATGCATTGATATGTATTTACTTATATTATGTAACTTATTGGATTTATTGAGATTTTTTTTAGTTTACTCTATATAATAATTCTTTTATCAGATATTTATACAAACATGCTTAATTTCAATGAAAGGCAGAAATGTGAACTTTGAATATTTAGAGTGTAAAGATAAAAATGTAATTAATCATTTAAATAAATTAGTAAAAAACTCTTACTTTTCGGAATTAGGTGTTTTTTATTTATCATTTAGTAAGTATGATGAGCAATCAAAAGTTTTCACTTCTGTTTGCTCAAGTGAAGAGCTAAAACAAGAAATAAAAGCCAGAGGAAAATTAAAATCATCGCCCGTTTGTCGTAATAATAGATTAAGCTCAATTAATCAAATTATTACTTACGATGACATTACTATTACAGATCCATCAGAAGAAATTGAAATAATACATCGCCAAAATAATGGATATAAGAGCTTAGTTTCTCTAAATATAACTAATGACAACATTAAATATTCTTTTAATATTACTTCGAATTTGACTTTAGTTGATAGTAGAATTATATATTTTAGAAATAGAGAAATAATTGGAAAATATTTTAATAATTTAAAATTAATTTTTGATTCTCTTAAATAAAATAGGATATTTTATGAATTTAAAAAATATTGGAGAGCGTATTAAATGGTCACGAAAAATATTAGGGCTGAATAGAGAATATTTATGTGAAAAATATGACGTATCAATCAATACTTTTGGCTCATGGGAACGATCAGAAAAGAAAATTTCTGATCAAGCTGTAAACACTTGCTTAAATATTCTGAAACAAGAAGGTTTAAAAATTACGAAGGAGTGGTTATTAACTGGTATTGGAAGCAATCCTAATATTGATTATGCTCAAAAAATGTTTGAAAAAGAGAGCTTCATTGAAATTGAGCAAGCAATTAGTCCGAGTGAAGCGATTAATATAGAAAAAAAATTTTTCTTAAAAAATAATGAAAACTCTGTATTAATAAGAAACATTGGTAATGAAATGTCTCCATATTATGAGCCAGATGAATGGATTGGTGGTATCAAAAAAGATCGGAATAAAATTGAATTACTTAATGGGCTTGATTGTATAGTACAAATTTTTGGAAAGAAAAATCCTATTTTTAAACGTCTAATTTTCACAGATAATAATGAAATAAACTTGCATATTTTAAATCCATTCACTGATATAAAGCCTCCAATAATTTTTAATGTAAAACTAGTTTGGGCAGCTCCTGTTATTTGGAGGAGAAAAATTGATAGGTTCAGTATATGATTAATAAAAAAACAATATATATTTCATCTGTTGGTGGGAGTCTAGAGTTTTTTGATTTCATGATATTTATATATTTATATCCAGTTTTAATCAAGAAATTTTTTCCTGAGACTACAAATTCATTTGTAGCAACGTTAATTACTATCATGACAATTATACTTTCATATATAGCAAAACCGGTTGGAGGGATTATATATGGAATTATTGGTGACAGATACGGAATCGATAAAAGCTTCAAATCTATATTGTTTTTAATATCTATATCAACTCTTGGAATTGCATTTTTACCAACATATTCAGATATAGGTTTTTTATCGACAGTTCTATTAGTATTAATTAGAATAATCCAAGGCATTGCAAACGGAGGAGATGTGCCTACTACAGTTGTTTATATTTTTGAAAATAATGATGATAAAATATCTGCTTTATCATTTTTATTTTTTTGCTTTACTATGGGTTCAACTGTAGCGTCGTTATTTGCCTCTTTATTTCTTAATTTTAAATATTTTTTTCCAGAAAATATTTACTTCAGAATTCCATTTATGATTGGAGGATTTTCAACATTACTTGCCTATTATATGAGAAAAAAATATATTTATATTCATAAAAAGAAAAATAATAACTTCAATTTTGTAAAGATTTTTAATTTAGATAATTTTAAAAAATTATCTAATTATATACTAATATATGGTTTCGGTAATACATTAATGGCGAATTATTTCGTTATAACTCCAAATGTATATATTAATAAAGTATATAAAAATCATAATAATATCCAGTATATAATTTCACTTAGTTTATTTATTATGGCAGCGCTGTCATTCGTTTCTGGTAAAATATCTTTAAAGATTGGCTTTAAGCGGAATTATTATATTGGTATTTTATTATGTATTATATTTGCGCCATTCTATTTCTATATGATAGGATCTGGAAATATTCTAAATTTTTGCATTGCACAGTTAAGCGCAGGTTTAGTTTGCGCACCAATCTTTGGAAATATTTATATGCTCATTTGTTCTCAATTAGAGGATTTAAATAGACTCACAAATTTTGGTATAATTTGTAATATTGCTACTTCAATATTTCCCTCACTTACATCAGCTATAGTTATTTTGCTTATTAATCATAATGTAATTAATGTATTACCTAGTTTAATTATTATCACTTATGGTGTATTTCTAATATTTCTTCTTCTTAAATCTAAAATAAACAAAAAACAGGAGCTAATATGACATTCTCAATCTTAGGGTACGACCAAGAAAATAAAGAATTTGGCATAGCCACATGTTCTGCTATTCCATGTATAGGTGAATATTTTGCATTTGGTGATGGCTCAGCAGGCGTTGTAGCAGCGCAAGGATCATGCAATCCCTATAATGGATTAAAATCAATTCATTATTTAAAAGACGGAGTAACTCCAAATGAAATTATCGCTAAATTAAAGCAATCGGATGAACTCATACAAAAAAGACAAATTGCAATAATTTCAAATTGTGGATTAATGGCTTGTTATACAGGAGAGAATCTAGGTAATGGAGTGAAGGGTCATATTATTGGGAAAAATTTTATAGCATGCGGAAATACTTTAGAAGATCTCCAAACTTTAGAAATAATGAAGGAAGCTTTTGAAAAATCAAATGAAAAACACCTTTATTTAAAACTACTTCATGCCCTTAAAATGGGAGACTCAACAAAAGCAGATATTAGAGGTAGACAATCGGCAGGTTTGCATGTTTATTCTTTTAAAAATGATTATCCTATCATTAAGATAAATATTGATGATGATATAAACCCAGTCAGAATTTTGGAAGAGAAAGTTTCGAATTTTATTAAAAGCTTTTATAAAATAATCCCATTTTTTCCTCAAAGAGATGGGACTCAGTCGATACCAGAGCCCGACAGTATAGAAGAAAAAATATTTACTGAATTTAAGAAAAATGTTCGTGTTCGAAATTTCCACATATGAAAAATTTTAACTTCAATTCGTTAAGTCGATTGGGGTTATTAAACACATTAAAAGATAAAGAACAAAAGCTGCTATGTTGAAGCTAAATTGCTATAGCGCAAGCTGAATCAACTAAAACTAAACTCAAGATTCGTGATTTATTGAGTTGCTCGCCAAATAGCAAAGCACTTTCTAGAGCTGCCGCTGGGAAAGCTAAGTTGCGAATCATGGTCACCAATGCTGTTTTTTCTCCCGCTAACGACACCCCATATGTGTATGAAGCCAATCCCCAAGTCAGTCCGAGAGAGCATATCCAAAACCAGGTTGAGCTTTTCAATTTTGCTGGAGCTGTCCATTTGAGTTGGTGCTGACCAGATAAAACTAGTGTGAGTACGACAACTGGAAACAGGATAGCTTTATCTAGAACAAAGAACTCTAGCGGGCTAAGAGAGTTCACCAAAATCCATCGGTCAATCACTATGACGATGGATAACAAGAGAGCCGGAACAAGAGCGAAATTCAGGATGTCAGAATGCTTGCCCTTTTCAAACTTTGCAGGAACTAATAAAGCGACTGTTATTAGCGCGACTGCAAACCATTGTTTCATTAGAAGGTGTTCACCTAAAACACCTAACGACAAAACACTCACTAAAACGGGCTGACTTGCGGCCAACAGCGATCCCTGAAAACCTCCCAAGTGCGAAAGTCCACGAAATCTCAAATAAAACGCAACACCATACAACGTGTTCTTTAAAACCATCAGGCTAAGAATGACCAATGTTAAAGAATTCCAAAATTGAATGCTCCATGCCAGTGAGATCAAAAAAGCTGGAACAAGACTCACTAAAGTAACACTTCCCGCAGACAAACTCTTGAATCTTAGAACTTGCGTGCTTATAAGAGAGTTTGAAGTGTTTCTCATTGCTGAGACAAAGGCATAAAATATCGCGTCCATTTATTATTTCTCCCTATGCAACTTTCTCAGCATCAGACACGCCTATTTGTTTGTCTGTTAAAATCTAAATTCATACTTCCTCCGATAACCAGTGGTTATCAGGTTGTTACTGAGTTAAGAAAACGTATAGATTTTTTTTTAATTATAATGCAAATCACTTGTTAAATTAAAATTATTTTATATTTAACAATACTAGTTTAGATTAAAGTATCATCAGAATATTATTCTTCGACAAAGATAACGATGTTATAAATCTTAAACAGAATGCACACACTGAAGAGATGAAGTAAATTGCAAAATTACCAAGAAGAAACAATGTACTAATTATATTGGAGGGCTCAAATGCCCATAAAAATTGCAAGATTGTTGTACTGAAGAAAATTGCTTTTAAAATATATTTTCAATTATTATAGTTATTTATAAAATTTTTGTAAATTTACGGTTTTGGTATCCTAGAATATTTGCAATTAATATTTTTAATTATAGGAGTGCAGATGTTGTAGGAGACATTTTAGTTGAAAATATTAACTCAATTTTATTAAGTCAATTAAGATGGACATTAACAGCAATTCTACTTCTTGGTCTTTACTTTCAAAGAATTCGAAATAATTTTAAATTAATAAAAAAAGATTTTCGAAATATCTTCTTTTTAGCAGTCTTTGGTCAAGTTTTATTTTCGTTATGTTTATACATAGGCCTTAAATCCACACAACCAATTAATGCTGCTATTTATCTGTCTGCAACTCCTGCATTAGTGTTATTTCTAAATCGTTTTGTTTTTAAAGACTTTATTTCAAGATTGAATATTGTTGGAGTCATTTTAAGTTCATTTGGTGTTTTATACCTTGTTCTAAACGGAAAAATTACCGAACTATCCCAGCTTTCAAAAATTAATACAGGCGATATTTGGGCAATGGCTTCAGCAATCAGTTGGGCTTTCTATTGCTCATTTTTAAGAATAAAAAATAAACTGATTTCTGGTAATAGTTTTGTCATGATTTCAGCAGTTATAGCAGCAATTATACTCGTTCCTATCGCAGGTTATGAAGTGATTTCAAAAAGTTCAACTGTATTGACCTTTTTGCCAACATTGGGAAACATTATGGGGATACTATTTCTGGTCATTTTCTCATCCTGGCTTTCATATCTTTTCTGGAGTAAAGGAATTGCAGCAATAGGTGCAACTCGAGGTGAAATATTCACTCACTTAGTACCATTATCAGCGGCGATTTTCAGTATTTTGTTTTTAAATCAACAAATGCACTCATATCATTACATAAGTGCGATATTTATTGTGTTGGGGATAATTTTATGCTCACGCAAGAATTAACTCGCTGTGTTAATGTTTTGGTAAAGGGACACCCGCGCATTGTTATTTGGGCAAGCAATGTAAAGCAGCCTAATTGGATTAATGAGCCAATGACTTTACATGAAGCTTTATTAAAAGCTCATTATAGGAAAATTACCCTAAGTAATTTCTTTTCCCAGTGTCTTCAGAGCACTTGTAGTTGAAATTGATATTTCAGTTAAGATAAGTCGAGCCAACAAAAAGCTTTGGTGGGAAAGTATGAAGACAGGCTGCAATTATTTAAGTAAATCAATTGTCGATTATGAGGAAATGCTTTTTTCAAATCCCCAGCTATGTGTTCCGGATCAAGTTCACTATGTCTTTTATGGAGCAACAAAATCGAGTCGAGATTCTATTAGCTCTTTAAACCCACTTGACTCAATTGAAATTAGATCGAAACAGTTTTTCTTCCCTCTTATAAATTATGTTATGCAGGCCAACAAAAATTCTGTATCGACCAAAGCGAGTGTTATATAGTTTCAATTTTTTTTATTATTCATTATCTTTAATTGATCTTTGTTTTTTATCCGCCATTTTAAAATAAATATTGTTGATAATGACTCAGTTAATGTTTTGGAAGAAAAAGTCACTCGTTTTATAAAAATTTTTATAAAATAATTCCATTGGTAAAAAAATTCATGTTAATCATTTGTCAAATATATTAATGTTCATTGCAAAGTTCTCAAGAATCTCAAGCAAAAGTTGTTCATGTTGAAATTATTAAAAATCTTATATTTAAGAATAATGGCAAGAAGTTTAGTAGATCTAGCATTTATTCGTTTTGTAAGAAAATAGGTTTAAGAAAAGTCAAACCGAGACCAGTGCGCGTTAAAAATGATCCAGAAGTCATTGCAGGATGCAGAAAAAACTTTCCTAAAGTAATAGAAAAGGTAAAGAGAGAACATCCAGATAAAAAAGTTATTCAATATTACCAAGATGAAACTAGATTTGGGCAAAAGACAATCACGTCAGGAATTTGGAGTCCAAAAGGTGTTCGCCCTGAGTATAAGATTAAACATTGCATTTTAAATTCTTGGATATACGGAACAATAAATATTGATACTGGAAAATGATTCAGGGCTTTTTCTGCCAGCTTTAAAAAGAGAGAATATGCTGATATTTTGAATGCATTTTCTAGAAAAATAAATTGATGTAAACAAGAACTTTTGATATTGGATGGCTCAAGTGCCCATAATAATTGCAAGATTGTTTGCTGAAGAATATTACTTTGCTCTTTTTTCCTCTCTATAGTCCGCAATTAAATCATATAGAAAGATTGTGGAGTTATTTAAAGAGAAATCATTTGTCTTTTAGAATAAACGAAAAAATAGATGATATTGTTCAAGCTGGGAGAAATTCATGGAATTAATTAACAGATGAAATTGTCAAATCCATTGGATTTTCTCAATCAAAAAAACGATGTGTTGAACATTCTTAATGGACAGCGTATTTGCATTAAAAATCAAAGATAAATCTTGTTTTTAAGTATTTAATATTATTAATAAATTCATTATTATATATATTGTATATATATAAAATATATGCTATACTGATTCTGTGAAAAAGGAGGTTCTTTTCGATGCAAATTGCTTCAGATAAAGAAGTTGAAACGTGGCTTACGAATGTTTGGAATGGAGAGTTTGATTGGGATGAGGGTAATACACAAAAGACCTCAAAACATGGCGTTACTCCTGAGCAAATTGAAACTATAATTCAAAATGAAATGGTTTTCTTAGGTAGAATCGTTGAACCAGACGGTGTCAACTTTGGAGAAAATAGATACATTTTATTAGGTATCATTTTAGATGGAAGAGGATTTACTCTGATTTGCACAATTAGAACTGAAAAAGTAAGGCCAATTTCATGTAGGCGCATGAGAGACAATGAAAAGAGGGCATATGAAAAAGCAAAAAAACTACAACTTAGATGAAGAGCTTGAAAATCTAGAAATCACAGATGAGCTCTTAAAAGACGCTGCATGGATTCCTCCTAAAAAAGGAAGAAAAGCAATCGGAAAAAGAATCAGTATAGTATTACCAGAAGATCTTATAAAAACTCTTATTTCCCTAGGAAAAGAGAAGGGGCTTGGCTACCAGACATTAGCAAGAGTGATGCTTCTAGAAAAAATTGAAGAATTAAAGAAAAAAGATAAGGCTGGTTAACTTAAGAAGGCAGATGAACATATACAAAAAAAGCAAATTGCAATAATATCAAATTGTGGATTAATATCTTGTTTTACAGGAGAAAATCTAGGTAATAAGGGACATATTATAGGTAAATTTTAAACCACAAACTTCTCCTCTTCAGCAAGCTCCATAGCATAATATTCATCGGGATTATTTATCTCAAACATCTTTCCGTTGTGAATAAACAAAAAGCGATTTGCTACATTTGCAATAAAACGCCTGTCGTGGGATGAGAAAAAAACGGTTATTTTTGTTGAAAGAAGTTCCTGTTCCAAAGCCTCACAGCCAGCAATATCTATATGATTGGTAGGCTCATCGAGGAGAAGAATATTTGGTTTTAAAGTTGAAATCAGTAAAATCTGTAAACGCGCTCTCTGTCCTCCGCTCAGTTCTACACTAGTTTTATGATGATCATCGATTGGGAAACCCGCAGCGATTAAATTTTGTTTCACATTGAGATCGGAGCCACTCGAAATTTCTCTCAGAATATTAAAAAGTGACTCCGTTTGTGAAACTCCACCGAGCATTTGATCATAATAACCCAGATTCGACTGCGGATTAAAACGAATCCCATTACTTGTGAGATTCATGTAATAGTGCTCAGCAAGTTTATTTAAAAAGACACTTTTTCCACAGCCATTTTTACCGAGTAAAACGACGCGATCGCCCCGGGCAATAGATAATTTTTCAATGGAAAAAAGTTTTCTTTCTTCATTATTTTTCATGATATTTATATTTGTTTTTTCAAAAGTAACAGCATATTTTGCTCGCGATTCACTTGTTTCGATTGTTAACTTTCTTTTATCGACACTTGCATTTTCGGTTATATTTACTCGCATTTTTTCAATCCGTTTAAACATACTTTCTGCTCTGCGTGAGAATTTTTCATTGCTATAAACCTTGCCCCAGGTTGCCAATTGTTTCGCACTCGCAGTGATACGATCAATCTCTTTCAATTCACTTTTTCTCCGTGCTTTATCGGCTTCATCCATTTCAAAGAGAGATTGACGTGCTTGTGAATAGGCATATGGGAAATCAAAGATGTTACCATCGCGTAAAAAAAGTGTGCGCGTTGTACATGAGTCAAGAAGTTCTCGATCGTGACTGATAATTAAATATGGAATAGATAATTCGCGAATAAAATCTTCAAAAAAGAGTAAAGTTGCAACATCCATATGGTTGGTCGGTTCATCCAGTAATAGAAAATCGGGTTCTGCAGCAAGCGCTCTTGCGAGTAGCAAGCGATTTTTCCAACCACCGCTTAAAGCTGTTACCTTTGTGCCAAAGGAGTCATCTTCAAAGCCAAGTTTATTGAGAAGAAGACAGAGTTCCCATTCAGACTCTTTTAGATTGAATGAGGCGTTTTGTTTTACCGCTTCAAGAATAGTGAGATCAAGGATATTATCATCGACAAATTGTTCGATAACACCCAAGCGTGTGTTACGGCGCCAAGTGATTTCTCCTTTATCGGGATTTTGTAAATTCGAAATTAGTTTTAACAAAGTGGATTTTCCACAGCCATTGTTCCCTACGAGAGCTGTTTTATCGGTGTCATGGAGGGAAAGAGAAATATTATTTAAAAGGGGTGTTGAATTTATAGAATGCACTATGTTGTTGCAAGTCATTAGTATCATGAGAGTGATCTCTTTTGCTAAATAATGTTGAATTTGTATCATTTCTGAGCCAAGAGTTCTTATATTAACTTTATAAAATAAAAGCAATATGATATTTTACAATAAAGCAATTTTTTTATAAATAAAAGTAATATTTTTAAAAAGAAAAACAAAAATCAATTCGAATATATGTTTATAATTTTATAATAAAAATTATTTTACAATGTTACTTTAATGATCAAATTAATAAAGTAACTAATAATGATATAAATAAAGTTCATTATTAGTGATAAACTAATGAAATAACTGTTTAATGAGGTTACTTTAATGTTTCTTAAATTTTTAAAAGCAAAGAAATTATTATTCCCAATTCTTTTGCTAAGCTGTTTTCATTCTCTCTCTTACGCGCAAACTCTTTGCGAAACAAAGACTGAAATTCAAGAAGAAAGATGTTTAAAGAGTATTAGCTATATCGACTTATCTAACAAAAAGTTAAAAAATATTGAAGAGTATTTTACTGCGAACGATATTGATATTAAATCTGTTCAACCACTCAATCTTAATCATAATAAAGTGGAAGATATATCGTACTTAAGTAACTTTGAAAATTTACGCGAGCTTAGGTTACAAGATAATAAAATAAGTGTAATCCCTGAATCCTTAGGTAAACTTACCCGGCTGAAAGAGCTTGATTTAAGTAAAAATGATATTTCGGATATTCCAGAATCTTTTTCACAATTGACAAACTTAATTGTTCTCAATTTAAATCGAAATAAACTTAAAGTAATTCCAGAATTTTTTGCGCAATTAACAAATTTAGAAGAGCTGTATTTAAATGGGAAATCGAGAAAATCTTTTAAAAGCAATTGCTTTGGCTTTTTTGGTCTACAACATGGAGAGATCACAACAATCCCAGAGTCATTAACTTCTCTAGCAAAATTGCGTAAACTGGACTTGAGTCACAATATTATCAGCGATATCCCAGATTCATTTTATTCTTTCCCTAACCTCGTCGATCTTGATATCAGCCATACAGCTGTGAGTATTCTGCCAGATTTTCTTCTAGACGAAAGTTTTAATATTAACCTAGATTTTACTGGAACTCCATTTGGGCATACATTAAGAGTGAGTAAGCATATAGGTAAGGTCTATGAAGAGTATTATATAAGAAAAACAGGTTTTCTAGAAGAAAATTATGGTTATGGGAGAAATTAAATAAGTCATTATGATTTGACATTCTTTTTAAATAATTTTAGGTCTTAAAATTAAATTTTATATTTATCATTTCTGCATATTTATTTGTGCAAAATAATAAAAATATGTTTAAATATTAAACTTATTTTAGGAAAAGAGAATGCATAAAATATGTAGATGGAACGGTTTTGCCCGATTTTTAGAATTTATTTTGCTTTATTTACCTTCATTTTTAAGTCGATATTCTATTCAACTCATGATTGTAGCGTTACCTTGGCTCATGCAGGCACGAAAAGCGAGCATGAATGAAATTAGCATGAACTTCGCTTGGTTTTTTACAGGTTCATTGGTGATGACGTTTTTAGCTGCTAAAGTATTGAGTAGTTTAAATATTAAAAGTTCTCTTATCATTTCAATTATAATTGTAAGTTTACTTTCATTTGCCTCACTCTTAATAATTGAGCCGACAAATATTGCAATCATAAGGTTTTTACAGGGAGGAGTGCTTGCTTTTCTAAGGCCTCTCAGCAAAATATGGCTTATGGAGTTTAAAGCGCACAATCTTTCTGTACAGGATTTAGCGACTCGATCGTCTTGGAGCCAAATCTTAATATCCGTCGGGACTATTCTAGGCGGATGGTTTGGGGCAAGACTCGGAATGATAACAGGAGGTATGCAGGAATTAGTTACATTTTCAGCGATCTTGTTTTTAACTCCCATGCTTCTTTTTATTGTTGCATTTGCAATTTATTTCTTAGCATATAATGAAAAAGATAAGATCAATCCAAGCTCAGAAAAGCCAGGGAAGGCATCACTGACTGCAGGTTTTAAATTCTTCTTGCGCATGCCAAAGCTCTTATTGGCGCTCATTCTTTATCTCTTAAGTTTGACAGCCTTTAAGGTTTTAATAATAGCATTCCCTTTTCAAGTCAGATCGCTCATGCCATCGTTTGAGCAATTAAAGTCTTTAGAGCTTATACTTGTCATGCAACCGATAGCATTTTTAGTCGGAAATTGGTTATTAACTCAAATTTTAAAATACTTTAAAACGAATTATTCGATAGGAATAATGTTTATTTGCATATCAACAACATTTATTGCACTTTTGCCTTGGTTAACTATCTATACAAGTAATTTGTTTATTTCCGGATTTTTAATCTGCTTTGGCGGAGGCCTTCTGTCTGGTTTTATTTATCCGCTTCTTATTTATATCATTGGTGATGAGTTAAATAAGTGCGAATTAAATTTAAAAAGACATATTATTCTTGTGACATCTTTGGTCGCTGATATTGGCCAGTTTTTTGGAATACTATTATTAAGTCTATCTGTGTTTGAAATTATGCCTCTGCATTCTTTATGTGTTGTTCTTGCATTTACTGTAATGGCTATTATCTTTTTCATCATAACTGAGCAGAAAAAAAGATTGAAGGAATTAAATTATACTTAGATATATTCACTTTATTTAAAAGTTGGCATCTTGAGTCCAAAGTATATTAAGTCTATGGTAGCCAAGCTATGTATACATTTTATATTGGTCGGCTTATTAAGCTGTCATAGATTTATATTAATAGAAAAAATTTCTTTTCGGAGAAAAGAATGATTGAAATTAAAAATTTAACAAAACAATTTAAAACATTTCATCGAGAAGAAGGGTATTTTAATGCCATTAAATCCATTTTTAATCGTAAATATTTTTTAGTGGATGCTGTAAAAAAAGTGAGTCTATCTATTAAAGAAGGAGAGATGGTTGGATTTATCGGTGCCAATGGCGCAGGAAAAACGACAACTTTGAAAATGCTTTCAGGAGTAATTCACCCAACTTCGGGGTATTGCAAAGTCATGAATTTCATACCGAGTAAACGAGATCATGAGTTTTTAAGACAAATTGCCTTTATAGGCACACAAAAAGCCAATCTTTGGTGGGATGTTCCAGCTATCGATAGTTTCAAGATCAATCAAGTTATATATGATATTGACCAAAGACGATTTAAAAAAACTGTTACAGAATTATCTGAAATGCTGGAAGTTGATAATCTTTTAAATAAACCTATTCGACAACTTTCTTTAGGTGAGCGGATGAAAGTGGAAATCATCGGTTCTCTCATTCATTCGCCTAAAATTATATTTTGTGATGAACCCACGATCGGTTTGGATTTTATATCAAGAGAAAACCTGCGACGATTTTTTATTAATTATCACAAAAATACCAAAGCGACATTAATACTAACGAGTCATTATTTAGAAGATATTGAAAATTTATGCAGCAGACTTGTTATTATTAACGAAGGATCAATTGTCTTGGATAAACAAATTGAAGAAATATATAAGAGTTATACTGGCGAAAATTCAGTAAAACTTGAGAATTTGATTCGGGAATATTATGCGCAAAATTAACTTTCTTAAAATGTTGCGAACAATAATAATGATTTCTTTTGCCAATAGCATAGTCTTTCGAGGAACTTTTCTTCTTCGTTTTTTTGTAATTTTAGCAAGCCTCTCCGCTTATTATTATTTTTGGCTCTTTGTCTATAGGCAAAATTCTACAATTGCTAATTATGATTTTTCATCTTTTATTGGTTATTTAGTTGGAGCACAAATATTCTATTCGTTATTGCAGCCAGATGATATCAATATGTCTGATTCTATTCGCTATGGTGAATTAGACAAATACCTTCTTTTACCGAGCAATATGATATTAATCTTATATTTGAAACTTTTAGGCAATCGACTTGCTTATGCAACGACCATTTTTATTCCTTTTCTATTATTAATTATTTTTAGTAGCTTATTTTTTAACACTCATCTTTTTAGATCAATAAGCTTATTACAGATCTTATCTCTAGGTTTTTTTTGTCTTGGTGGTGTCAGTCTACATTTTTTAATGGAAATTACGATTGGTCTGCTCGCATTTTGGTTTGAAAAAAGTGATTTTTTGTTTGTTGTAAAAGAAATGATTTTTTGGATTTTGGCAGGCTTATGGCTTCCTTATGAATTCTTTCCATCTGCATTGCAAACAATTTTTCAATGGTCGCCTTTCAGATATTTTGCTTATATTCAAGCAACAATTTTGACTGGCAAAGCTCATTCTATTGCTCAAGAATTAATCCTAATGGTTTTTTGGATCATTGCTTTCATTGTTTTAACAATTTTGATCATGAAAAAAGGAATTAAAAAATATGAAGCTTTTGGTAGCTGATGGTTTTAGATATATACGTCTCATTTCAACTTATATGCGCTTAAATCTTCTGACTGCATTGCAATATCGGTTTGATTTTTTTGCTGGTTTAATTATCAATATTATTTCTTCCGCAATGATAATCCTATTTTATATAATAGTTTTTAATCATGTTAACGAGTTAAATGGCTGGACGCTGGATCATATGATGATTCTTACTGGAAGCTATCTCATTGTGAATTCATTGTATATTGGGCTTATATTTCATGGTGTTTCTCGACTTCCTAAATTTATCTTAGAAGGGCAACTCGATCAATTTTTAACCCAACCAATAAGTCCAAGATTACAAATATTATTAGGTGAAATTGATATTGGCAGTTTATTAAGTTCTTTATTAGGAATTGGCATCGTTATTTATTATACTTTTAAATTACAAATTAAAATTGATGTTTTTTTAATTTTAAATTATGCAATTGCTATTATATGTTCTCAATTGTTCTTATATAGATCTCTATATTTCCTTATGTCATTAGCTTTTTGGATGGGTAAAATAGATGAACTGAGAGATTGGTTTTCATTATTGGTTGATTTTGGTAATAGACCCAAATTTATCTACCCGAAGATATTGCATTTTGTTTTTTCGTGGTTGATTCCTATTTTTTTAGTTGCAAACGTACCAGCGGAAATTATTTTACAAAAGCCTAACCCATACTTACATATTTTATCTTTTATGTCGTTAATACCCATTTTTTTTCTAAGTGAGTTTGTATGGCATCGAGGATTAAAAATTTATGCGAGTGCAAATAAATAGAAAATATTGTAATCACACCCCCCACTTCAAGTGGACACTTTTTCACTCTGAAAATTCCTGTAAGGAACAGATCCGCCCTTTTAAAGATATATAATAGTTAAAAAATTTCCCTAAAACCTTTTAAAAAAATAAATTATTATCTGTTAAGTGCATAATACGCATTAAATCCTTGTTTTCTAAAAATTTCACAGGCAGTTTTGCTTTTTATCCCACTACGACATAAAAAAATAATAAGTTTAAATTTCGAATAATATTCTTCATTTTTAGGTTTATCAATCAGAAAAAAATTTTTATTTAATATCGAGTGAATATTTTCATTAATAAATTGAATTTTTGTTTTTTTGTTTTGAAAATCGCTTTCTTCAAAAGCAGAATCCAAAGAGGAATGAAGTGTTGGTTCATCTAAAAAAACAGCTAGGTTATTTTCGTCTTGCTGTTTTTCTTTAAATTTTTGCTCATCTATAAAAAAGTCATCGTAAATTTTTTTTTCAAGAATTGAGGTTGGGCGTAATTTTAAAAATGCATTACAATATTGGCAATCTGAGTTTCTTTTCCAGTAGAATTTTTTAAAATTATTTTCTAGGAATTCAAAACTAAAAAAGTGGTTGATGTCTTTTGTATGTTTACCAAGTATGAACTTAATAACTTCATTTGCTGCAAATGAGCCTATGATACCACAGATGGGGGATAATACTCCAGATAAAGAACAATTTTCTATGGTGTCCGTTGCGTCTGAAAATAAGCATTCATAACAACCAAGGCCTGGATTAAAAAGACAGAAATGCCCTTGAGTTTTTAAAATCCCTAGGTCAATCCAGGGGATATTTTTTTGTAGGCTAACTAAATTTATTGCATGTCTCGTTGTATAATTATCGCTTGCATTGATAATGAAGTTGCAGTTAGAAGGAAGCAAATAACTATTGTTTACAGAAAATTCTTTATCAAAAAAATGAAATTCAACATCTGAGTAAAGTTTTTTAAGATATTCCGTAAGACATTTTGCTTTTGGTTTTCCAATGTCTTGATCTGAAAATAATATTTGCCTGGAAAGATTTGATTCTTCAACAATATCATGATCAAAAATAGAAATATGCCCAATGCCAGAAGCAGCAAGGTAAATCGAAGTGCTATGTCCTAACGCGCCAGCGCCAATTATTGTTACCTTTGTATCTTTTATTTTTTCTTGCCCAAGGATTCCAACAAAAGGAATTGATATTTGTCTTGAATATTTATTGATATTCATAAACACTCACCTATTTGAATCCAATTTTTGACACGTCCTTCAGGATGTTGTGAAGATTTAAAATCACTTATGACTGAAATACTATCTGCGCCAGCTGAATAAATACTGAATCCATGTTCTAATGAAATACCCCCAATGGCAACTAATGGAATATTTGCAGGGATCAGATTTCTCCATTCTGTAATTCTAGATATTCCTTGAGGGGCAAAGCGCATGATTTTTGTTTGAGTAGGGAATATAGGTCCAAGGGCAATATAGGAAGGATTGAGTTTTAAAGCAAAATTAAGTTCGTTATAATCATGGGTACTCAGTCCGAGATTTATTTTTGCGTTTTGAAGCGCCATAAGGTCTGCTTGATGTGAATCTTCGTAACCTAAGTGGATGCCAAATGCTTTGTACTTAAGAGCAAGTTCCCAATAATCATTTATAAAAAGTTGGCATTGGTGTTTTTTACAATATTCTATAGAGGATTTGATTTGATTTTCTAGATACACTCCTGCTTCGTAATTATTTGGAACATTATTATTTATTTTAATCCTAAGTTGAATTGATTTTGCACCCCACTGGATCAATTTTCTTACCCATTCAAAATTATCTACTATGGGATAAAATCGCATTTTATTTTTATCTATTTCAAGCATTTGTTCCTCAATAATGTTTACTAGAATGGAATGCCAACGATGGGAGAACTCGATATGGCAAAATCGCTTTGCGGGATCATGCCACTACAATAAGCCTTTCTGCCTGCCGTTATGGCCATGGAAAATGCGGATGCCATCGCTGTAGGGTTGTGGGATTCAGCTACTGCTGTATTTAAAAGAACCGCATCCATTCCTAATTCCATGGCATAAGCTGCATGACTAGGGGCACCGATTCCTGCATCGACAATTAAGGTAACGAAAGGAAACCGTTCCCGCAAAACCTTCAAATGGAATGAATTTGTTATTCCTTTGCCAGACCCAATAGGGGCAGCCCAAGGCATAAGTACTTTACATCCAAGATTTACAAGTTCATTCGCTACAACTAGATCATCTGTCATATATGGAAAAAGTGAAAAATTATGTTTGGCAAGATGTTCTGCAGCTTTTAATAATTCATAAGGGTTTGGTTGTAAGGTTAGGCTGTCACCAAATATTTCAAGCTTTAACCAATTCGTCTCAAATAACTCTCTTGCTATATGCGCTGTTGTAATTGCATCTTTAGCAAGGTAACAGCCAGAGGTGTTTGGTAATATATTTATATTTAATGACTTTATAGTTTCCCAAAATACATTTTTTCGCTTTGAATTTGGAGATAGTCTCCGTAATGATACGGTAATCACTTCCGCTTGGGATGCCATAACTGAGTCTTTTAAAATATTCAAAGAAGGGTATTTGGCGCTTCCAATAAGAAATCGAGAACTTAACTTTTTTCCATATAAGTCTAGCATTTATCCTCCTTGAGAAGGGGTGATAATTTCAATTTCATCGTTATTTTGAAGGAATAACTCAGAATGTTTTTGTTTTGGAATAAAGACTTTATTTAATGCAATGGCAACTCCATTTGTTTTAATTTGTTCTTTTTCAAGAAGCATTTGTATACTTAACTTTTCCACATTGTAATTTTTTTTATCTCCATTTACTTTTATTAATAATTTAGCCATAATTCCTCCATAATTTTATTTTTTTCTATAGGAAAATCTAAGTTATTGTTACTTTTTCTTTCAAGGTAATTGCAAAATATATTCGCTAAGGCTGGTGAAATGGTAATCCCATTTCGATGGAGACCATTTATGTAATGAATTCCATTCTGACTAAAAAAATGGGGAGAACCATCCATAAAAGTGGGGCGCAAATTGACTCTTTGATCTAGTAAATTTGCTTCTAAAAACCCTTTATCAAAATGCGCAGCAACGCTTAAGAGTTCGAGTAAAGACTCAACTGTAATTGGTTTTAGGCATTCAGTTTCATGGCTTGTGGCACCAATGATATATTTATTATTTCCTCTTGGAACAATGTAAATGGGATAGCGTAAATGGGTAAGGCGGATGACAGAATGGATGTTTACCAAAGGTGCATGCACAATTACTAAAGATCCACGGACTCCTCTTAAACTTTCCTTACTTTTTTCAAATACATTTTTAGCACCCAATCCCATAGTATTAATGACGGTATTAAAGTAGAAATCGCCTTGATCTGTAGTAATTTTATTGTTTACATAAAATTTTACATTGTGATTATAATTAAACGAAATTTTATTCTCTTTAAAAAAGTCATTGCATTTTAAAATAAACTCCATGGGATTTAAAGTCGCTTCTTGAGGAAAATAATATCCAAAAGAATATTCTTGCGAAAACTCTCCAACGAATTCTTTTTTATTTTCATTATTGATTTTAATTGCTTCAAAATGGATATTTCTTTTTTTTAAGTGTTCAAAAAAATTCTCTAATTTATGTCTTTCTCGATATAAAGTAAGATGGGCTGTGCCTTGTCGGTTAAATAAATGGGTTGAGTTTAATGTTTTCAAAATATCAGGCCATAATTTTAATGATGTAACTCCTAATTCAAAAACAAGTTGGCTGGATTCATATGATTCTGACCAAGGTGCAAGCATGCCAGCAGCGGTAGTCGTGCATGATCCGGAAGAATTGGCATCACTTTTTTCAAAAATTGTTACTTTATATTTTCTTTTAAAAAGCTCAAGAGCTATGAGCCTACCTAGTATACCTGCACCTATAATTCCAACGCGCACTTTATTGATTCCTTTTTTATATATAATAGCTATGACTCAATTATCTTTATTTGACTCAAATATCTGTGAACTTATGCGCATGGAACAAAAACGGGGACCGCACATAGAGCAAAAGGGTGTGCGGAGGTTTTTTTCATCAGGCAAGCTTTCATTGTGATGTTTGCGGGCAGTTTCCGGATCGAGTGCTAAATGGAATTGATCGTCCCAATGAAAATGATAACGAGCGTAGGAAAGAGCGTCGTCCCAACTCCTTGCAGCTGGGTGTCCTTTAGCAAGATCAGATGCATGAGCTGCTATTTTATAGGCAATGAGACCTTGCTTTACATCATCTTTATTTGGTAATCCGAGATGTTCTTTTGGAGTAACGTAACAAAGCATTGCGCATCCATACCATCCAATCATGGCAGCACCAATTGCGCTCGTAATGTGATCATATCCAGGAGCAAAATCTGTTGTGAGAGGCCCAAGGGTATAGAATGGAGCTTCATGACAATACTCTAATTGTTTTTCCATATTTTCTTCAATGAGATGCATTGGGATATGTCCAGGTCCTTCAACCATTGTTTGAACATCGAATTTCCATGCGACTTTTGTAAGCTCACCAAGGGTTTTTAATTCTGCAAATTGAGCTTCGTCATTTGCATCTGCAATAGATCCTGGACGAAGCGCATCACCAAGGGAATAGGTGATGTCATAATGGCGCATGATTTCACAGAGCTCTTGGAAGTGAGAATAAATAAAATTTTCTTTATGGTGCGATGTGCACCATTTGGCCATGATGGCTCCGCCACGGGAAACGATTCCTGTCATCCGATTTCGTGTTAATTGAACATAAGGTAATAGAATCCCAGCGTGTACTGTAAAATAATCGACACCTTGTTCGGCTTGCTCGATAATGGTTTCTCGATAAATTTCCCAGTTTAAATCTTCAACAATACCACCTACTTTTTCTAATGCTTGGTACAATGGGACAGTGCCTACAGGTATTGGGGAATTCCTTAAAATCCATTCCCTAGTTTCTTTAATGTTTTTTCCAGTAGACAAATCCATGATGGTATCAGCACCCCATCTAAGGGACCACAATAATTTTTCAATTTCTCCTTCAATGGAAGAATTTATTGCAGAATTGCCAATGTTGGCATTAACTTTTGTTAAAAAACTCCTGCCAATAATCATGGGTTCAAGCTCTGGGTGATTAATATTTGCAGGAATGACTGCTCTTCCATTGGCAATTTCATCACGGATATATTCAGGTGTAATGACTTTAGGAATAGTAAATTTTTTATTTCTACTTTGTAACCTTTTTTCACGTTCCATATTTTCTTCAAAAAGTTTCAGATTATGGTGCGATTCTCGAATGGCAGCATATTCCATCTCTTCCGTAATGATCCCTTTTTTAGCGTATCCCATTTGGGTTATCCCTCCTTGGATTGGCTTTCTTTTTAAAAGCCAGCTTCTCCGTAAAGGAAACAAACCTTCATTGATATTTATATTCGTATCTTTATTTGAATAAGGACCAGATGAATCATATACGTAAATGCTTTTTGAAATGTCCTTTTTTCCATTCCCATTTATTTTAATTTCACGCATGGGAACTTTTAAATTTTTAAATAACTTACCTTCAAAATAAGTTTTTTTACTTTCTGGGTATTCTTTAAATATTTTTTTTGGGTCAAAAAGTTTAAAATTTTCCATAGATGGATTCCTTCTTTTACAAGAATTATTGGAAATCCAGCGGGAACTATGGAAAGAGATAATAAGATGTGTTTAATTAAAAATGCGGAAACACATCGCTTGAAAGCGATTGTGAAAAGAAAAATGTGCGGATATAAATATAAACTGTGATTAAACAAAACTTATCACTCTTCCTACGCTGGTATAATCCAGATCAGGTTCCAAGAGTCTTGCCGAAATGGCAATCTCAGCCCGATAAAGGGCACCTCTGGTGATCGTTAAACGTATAACTTTAAAATTTTAGGATGTCTACTATGCGAAATTTAGGGGAAGTGAAGATCTATTCGAGGGTGTTGAGTATTGCGGGTTCTGATTCGGGAGGGGGAGCCGGAATCCAAGCAGATTTAAAAACATTCCATGAATTCAAATGCTATGGCGCTTCAGTTATTACTGCGATAACATCGCAAAATACCATGGGTGTATTTAATATTCAGGAAATTTCGCAAAATTCAATTGCTACGCAACTTGAGTGTGTTTTAAGCGATATTGGATTTGATTCAATAAAAATCGGTATGCTATTTACAGATGATATTATTAAAATAGTTTCTGAAAAATTAGTCAAATATAAATGTAAAAATATTGTTCTAGATCCAGTGATTTTATCTAAAAATAATTTTAAACTTCTGAAAGACGATGCTCTAAATTCATTATTGAATGATTTACTTCCTTTGGCAGAAATATTAACTCCAAATTTACCCGAAGCAGAAATCTTGCTTTCAAGGAAAATAAGTTCTCTAAAAGATATGGAAAATGCTGCGATAGATCTACTTTTATTAGGACCACGTGCTGTGATTTTAAAAGGTGGTCATTTTGAAAACGGAAATAAATCATCTGATTGCATGGCTATTTCTGAAGGTAATAAAGTAAATATTATTTGGCTTGAATCTGAAAAAATTATCACAAATAATTCCCATGGAACAGGTTGTACTTTTTCTGCAGCAATTGCTGCAAATTTGGCAAAAGGAATGGACAGAGAAACTTCTTTCCAAATAGCAAAAAATTATATTTCAAAATCTATCATGAGAGGTTCATGTTACAAAATTGGAAATGGTATTGGGCCTGTTTGTCATTTTAGTTAAGAATATTTTAATTCGAGATTATTTGAGAATGAGATTAAATTTTTAATGCGAAATGATATTTAATAAATCTTCGATTTTTAAATTTTCTAAACTTGAATATTTTGCATCGCAAAAATCAAAAATTGTTTTCTGAAAGTTGTGTTCTTCAGGAACTGCTATCACTTTCATGCCCGCAGATTTGCCTGAGATTGCTCCTGTCAATGAATCTTCTATTACAATACATTGTGAAGGAAGGGCATTGAGTCGTTTGGCGGTTGCTAAATATGGTTCTGGATGAGGTTTACCATAGCTGCAATCTTCTCCAGTTTGAAAGATTTGCATGAACGAAGTTATATTTAATTTTTCACAAACGGTCTTTATTATTTTCATTGAAGAGGATGAACAAATAGCCATGGTGATTTTATTTTTTGCGAGCTCATGAATAAGATTGATAGCGCCCGGCTTTGCGAGTGCATGGTCAACAATCATTTTACAAACAATTTCTTTTACTTCATTCTCAACTTGCAGCTTCGACTTATTTGTCCATGGCTGTCTTTTAAACCAATAATCAACAGCTGCATCCATTCTATATCCAGAAGTTTGCTGACACATTGCGCGATCTAGATTTAAACCAACGCTCTTAAAGACTTCTATTTCTGCTTCTTGCCATATAGGTTCTGAGTCTATAATTACGCCATCCATATCGAAAATGACTTTTAAATTTTCTTTTAATTCATATTTAGCGGACATAAATTTCTTCCTGAGTGAGTAGTAAACGATCTGACCAATTTCTTATAGACTAAAATTATTAGAATGAAAATACTTGCCCTTTTTAAAAAAATCTGTATTAATATACTTAATTAACAATATCCTTTATATATAATTAGGATAATTAAGCATGAATAAATATAAAATAATTTTTTTCTTTTGGATAGCTATCCTCTCTCTTAGTGCATTTTCCGATGAAGCGCATATCTTATGCGTGAATAAAAAATATCAATACAATTGGCTTAGCCAAAAGGAAAACGGGTCCTGGCGAAAGACTGAAGGTTTTTTTTCAGAGACTCATTATTTTGTTTTAAACGGTGGCGCTCATTCATACTTAAAATTAAAGTTGCGCTGTTCAAAGCTTTTTCAAAATGAATACACATATGTTTTAGCTGTCAATAATGTTGGAGATAAATGGAGTTCTGTGGCTATTAATGACAGTATTATTGTTCCTGCACCTTGGGATAATCCTAAATATATTTTGGACTTCGTTTCGCTAATAAAATTACCTTTTTAAATACATTGTTGCACTTTTTATTCAAACGCTCTTGAGTGAGTCTATTTGCTGCGATTGCAGTCCAGAAAAACACGCGCGATTTAAAGCAAGAAGCAAAACCTAAAAAGGTAGTAAAAGAAGGAAGTGAAAATGATTTTTTTAAAGCAAAAGATTCATATATTATATCTATACTTTATAAATAAATTTCATAAAAGTTTTCATCTTTTTCAAGATCGCGAAGTTTTTTAACGCTATTTGTAACAACTTCAGCAGATTCATGCGCAAACATCACTATACCAGGTATATTTGAGAGATCTTTTGTAGACTGCAAATATTCATTTTCAGCAATAAAAGGAAAGAAATCAATATACCCATTTAATTTCTTAATATCATCTATGCGACCAAATATTTTAAATTTTCCTTCTTTTTGTGAAATTAGAAAAACCAGCTCTCCATATTTTTTAGGTGCATAAGTAAAATTTTTTGTTTCTTTAAATATGTTATCCAGGGTGCGGGTGATCTGATTATAACCAAAACATTCGCGCATAATTGCTTGTGATTTCCCACCATGTGGTCTGCTGCCAACTTCTATTAAAATAGGTTTTTCATCTTTATCAATCATAATTTCTACATGAGCTGGCCCGAAACAGATTCCCAAAGCTTTGATAACTTTTTTTGCGTAATTTAAAAGGATATTAAAATACTTATGCTCTGAGTCTATTAACTTTAGCGAAGAATATAGGAAATTTCCTTCGGGGCTTAATATTTTTTCGTATTCCCACAGAGCGACCAATTCGCAATGGTTATCAAGAGTGACGAGGTCGACAACAAATTCGGTGCCCGCAATGAACTCTTGCATAAGCAATTCATTGTTCCTGACGCCAATTTTATTGATTTTACCAAAATTTTTATCAATATAGTTTTTTATATCCTGCTGATTTTTACAAAAGATAACTCCATCACTGCCCGCACTTTGCGTAGGCTTTAGGACAACTGGAAAGGAAAAATGGGGAATTTCGCATGTGCTATTTTTGATGAGGAATTGATTTATGGCATTTAAGCCACAGTGCTTAATTCTTTCTTGCATTAAATATTTATTCAGTCTTTCTTTACTGAAGTCCTTATTATTTGTTTTCAACTTTAAATTTTGTGCTATTTTTTCAGCAAGTTCAACACCAATTTCAC
The DNA here is from genome assembly GCF_004295685.1 of Fluviispira sanaruensis. Lineage (NCBI taxonomy): Bacteria > Pseudomonadati > Bdellovibrionota > Oligoflexia > Silvanigrellales > Silvanigrellaceae > Fluviispira > Fluviispira sanaruensis. The sequence goes on along the minus strand of NZ_AP019368.1, from coordinate 3,235,143 downwards.
TACCTGGTAGGCAAAATAATATCTTTTCACCTTGGGTGATATCAAGAATATTTTGCAATAATGAAGAGAAATCCTCTTCCTCAGTTACATAATCGCTTAAGTGTGAGGTTTTCATAGAATTTTGAGCTCGACGCGAAAGAATAGAAATTACTTTTATTGCATAATTACGAAGTTCATTTAAATACTCTGATCCGCTTGAAAGCGGATCAACTATGATTGCATACATGTGTATTTTTCCCTACTTTTATATTGTTTAATAAAGTATTTTTTCTTTGTTTTTGTCTTAAAATGTAAGTTAATATACTGATCATAAGAAAAACTATTATTCCCGTAACAGAAAGTATGATATCTGCTGAAATCGATACAATGAGTAAGGAAGCAATAAGTGGAAAGATTGCCCTTGGCATAAATGTGAATAAATTACTCAAAGAAACCCACTTCGATATATCTTCCTGAGTTTCAAGCCCAGCAAAAATATTTTTTCTGAATGTACTGCGCAAGGAATTCAAAGTTCGAGAGAGATCACTTTATTCGCAATTAAAGTTGAATTATTTTGATTTTGTTTAGTGCTATCTTTATTAACATCTTGTTCCTTCTTAAATAATGTTAGGAAAGAAGCCATAAGTATGAAACCTAAAAAGAATAAAATTAACTTAATTGTTCCAGTCATTCCATAAATGCTAAAAACTCTCCCTCCAATTGTGTATCCGAGAAGAGTGCCGATCTGAGTCGAGACTTGACTGATAAGGCTCCCATGACTTGAAGAGATTTTTTGCCTGAGAATATTTTTTGCTATAAATCCATCTATTAGGTTATAGCTCATAAAAATAAAACTGTTATAGAATATCATTGCCCCCATAATCCAATATTTTTGAAACAGATCATTTGTATTTAAATAGAAGATTACTAAGGAAAATAAAGTTAAAATGAAAGTTTTAAGGAAGAAAAAAAGATTCGTTCTTTTCAAAAGGAAGCTTTTCATCAAGCTTGATTTTGTTTGGATAAAATAGCAAAGAAGACTTGAGATTGATAGACATATTCCTAAACTTAAAATGGAGTTGTACTTCTCTATAAGTATCCAAGTAAAGGAGACATTGACAAATCCATCTATACAAATAAAGAGAGCAAATGGAATGAGATTAAAATAAAACGCTTTATTTTTTATTTTTTTCAAAAGAAAAACCCCTAATAATATTGTTATTTATAATTATCAACTTATTTTTGAATGTCAATTATTTTATTGAATTTAAATTAATTAATAGTTATGGGAAAAATGTTTTATTTATAAATCAAATATTTTCATCTATTCTTAAGTATAATCTTCATTTTCACGTTCAATTTCTTCGAGTTCATCATTGGTTAACTTGACATGAGTTTCATCGAAATATACTTCATACTCGTAGGGGAGATCTTTTTTCTCAGCATAGGGAGGAAAGAGTTTATACAATTCTTCTGAAGTTTTATTTTTTAAGTCAAGATCGGCAATTTCATAATTTCTTAGGTTTACATTAATACGATAGTTATCATATTTTTCAAAATAAAATTCACCTTTAGTATAATTAAAAATAAGGTCAGGTGCTAAAGTTATTCTTGCTTCATAGTCTTTGAATTCAACGTTTTTAATTTTGTCACAGCCTCTATCGATGTCAAAAAGTATGAAGGCTTGGAGTTTTGCTTGCTGCATCGATCAGAAAGATTCCATTGCCGCAACTTTTAAATGAGTGAGGAGCGGCTTTGTTGACAATACCTTCAAGATAACCAATTAAAAGGGAATTGTTATTATTGGCAAAGAGAATATCTTGATATACCATTAAACCTTTAAGAATTTTTTTATTATTTAACTCTATTTGTCCAGAATAATATTCGCCTTTTTCAAAGCAACCTTTCACAATCAATTCTCCATTGGGAGTCTTGAGTTTTCTGATAATATGGCATTTGCTTTTTGGATCATAAATTTCGGTGCTTGCTGCAAAAACATTGCGGGTTTTCAGCAGAGGGTCGTTTGAGTTTAAATCAATTTTTTTATAATTAGCATAAGGCGTAAATAAGTTGTAACGCTCAAGTGAGGTCATTTTTTTCACATTTTTATAAAACGGATTTTCCTTGGCAATAAAAGGTTTATATTCTTTATTGCCTTTAGGTGGAGGTGGCAAAAGCATTTTTCCATCTTGATAGATAAAGCGAATGTTTTTTTTTAAGATTGATCTTAAATTTTTCAGCATTTTAAAATGCATTTTTCTCATCTCTAATACAAGTTTTTATCAATCCAAGTTCTACTATTTGAGGGTTTTTACGTAATGTGTCAATTATAAATTTATTCATTTCACATATAATTCCTGAAGGATAAGCTATTCTTTCACCGAATAAAAGGGGAAGTATTTGAGGTAATTTTTATGCTGATCTTGCCCACTAAAAATTTCACTTCATGGGTTAGTTTATCATTTAGATAAAACTGTGTGTAAGGATTTAAGCTTTTATCCTGACACTGTAATTTTAGAAATAATCCCGATTCCACTTCTTTTGAGGACTCAAAACAGTAAAATAAAGGCTCACCTTGTGCGCTTTTGAATTCCACAGCATTTGCTGCACTTATGAATAAGCACGTTAAAAGAACTATTTTTTTCATTTTTATTTACTCTTTTTTAAAATTTCTATTAGGTCTGCTAAACTTCTTGCCTTTTCAATTTTTTCTGGATTGTGCGCGAATTTTTTAAAATCGATTTTATCATCTATATATTTGAACATATATACGAGATAATGTTTCGTTATTGTGAAGACGCCTTATCCACAAAGATCATAATAATTTCCATCTTTATCCCAATAATCTTCAGGAACATTTTTTTTATATTTTCCTATACTCACTTCAAAAGTTCCATTTATAATTTTTCGGGTGGTTCCTAATCCATCATGTTGCATTAAGTACATAAGTTTTGTCTGCTCTTCTTCATTGAAATTTAACATCTGATTGTGCGTAAAACTTTGCATGAATTGTTTGACGTTGAATTTTCCATAGTCTGCTAAAGCCATAATCGACCAAAGTTGCTTAAAGCGCATGTCAAGGCATGCTTTTAAATAGGGATCTAAGATTCATTTTTTTACATAATTTTCTGTAAATCCATTTGGAACTCGCTCCAAAATACTCTCATTTTTTAAAACAAGAACGTTTTTATTATTTACTTTTTTGATCCATGGCTTTTTCTCTTCAAAGCTTTTTTTGCAAATAAAGGTTCTATCTTTGAGCATTTCATCTACGAGTGTGGATAAGCCATGCAATGCACAACTGACATCGTCACCTACTGTGGCAACGGGGAGAGCATTTAGAAGGACACGAGTTTGTGAGGTTTGAATAACCATACTGCCATTTTGCATACGATCAGTTTTAACAAAAATATCATTCATTTTAAGGACTAAACTCTGTATAAGAAAATTAAATATTGCAAAGTGAAAAAAGAAATATTGTTTTTTTATTAATGAAAATGAGAATGCAAATTTTTAAATAAAATTTTATTTTTTTGGTAGGCTATTAAAAATAAAAAGATAAAATTATTTGCAAAAAAATAGTTTATATAATATTTATAATATTTATTTTCTATAAAATTTTTATTTTTTGGAAAATTTATATATATTATTACTTTTTTTTAATTAAAAAATAAAATTTATTACCTAAATAGTTAAATATTTATTTGAGAGGTATCCGCATTTTAAAGGAGAATTTATTTGCAGAAATTTATTAATTGGATTTTATTATGTTTGAACTTACTTTTAACTCAGGAATTTATTTTTGCTTATGAAGCTAAAATAGCCTGCTTAGCTTCATATACTGATATAAAAGCTTTAGATGGTACAGTAAATGGGATATGGCAGCAAAACCCAAAACTCTATTTTGATTTGAGCAATGGAAATGAATTATTTGGAGCGACGCAATATATCAATTTGAGAGCTGAATGTATAAAACAGTTTGGTTACCAATATCAAGAAATTCAAGCAATTGACAAGAATAAAATTTTAAGAGATGTTGCATACTTTAAGAGTAAAATTATATATAACTCGATAAGTGATTATGAAAGAATTAAAGAGTATCTTATATATCATATTCCAGATTTTCCCGAGCCATCGAAAAAGCCAATTAAATACAATACAATGAGTATTATGTTTTATATTTTAAAAAATTGATTACATTATATAAAATATTAAATGCTATTTAATTCTTCAAATGAAAGTGCTGCTTTGAAATGAATCTTTAGTATGGGATTGTTTTTAAAACTTTTATCTAAATATTTACTATAATTTATGAAACATTTTCCGAATTTTTGAGCACTTCTTATATTTTTTGTGTGATCTTTTTTAACTTGAAAATGATCTTTTATTATGTTTAAATTTTTCGGTGAATCACACATAAAGTAAATTGTTTTTAACATAATATTTATATATTTTTGATAGTCTTCCTCGCTAAATCTATTTGAAAAAAACATTTTTTTCATTGCAAATGAATCAACATATTTATTGCTGTCTTCGCCGTAAAATACATTGTCATTAGAGAAAAATGATATATCTCCGCCCTCGAGATTATATATAAATTCTGTTACAGGAAAAGACAATTTTGACCCGTCCGTAATATCAACTTTTAAGTTTTGCTCATTCAATAAATTATTTAAATGCTCGGTCAACTCATCAATTTTTTTCATATGTGGGACAGAATCTTCTCGTAAATTTCTAAAATAATCATGATTATTTTTTTGAATTGCTTTTTCGATTTTGTTTTTCAATAATAAATAATCTTCATAATTTTCTTTTGTTTTTTTAATATTTAAGATTTGATTTTTTTTGTTATCTGGCATGCTAGTATGATATGCGCTTTGTGAGAGATTATTTGCTTTGTTCATCAAAATATATAGCAAAGTTCTGAAAGGTGAAGCGGGCATTGTATTGACTGAATCAGGGAGATTTGTTGTAAATTCACATTTTTTTATAGAAAATATTGCTTTTTTACTTTTTATATTTCCTTCTATTTCATAAAAACAATCTCCGAATTTATTATTTATTTCGATTAAAAACTCATTATAATAATTCTGGTATGCATTATTGGGCTCATTTTGAGCAATTTCCTCTTCTCTGTTTGCATTTATGAAGATATTTTTTTCGCTATCAGAATTTGATTTTATATTTTCTATTTCTAGACTTGATGCTATATTTTTGGTATTATCTGAATTTATTTGAGTGATAATTACATAGGCTATCGATGCGATTACGAAGGATATTAAAAAGAAAAAAACTTTTTTGAGAAAATTTAAAAACTTCATTGATGAGGATCTCCTTTCATAAGAAAACTCAGCTTCATAATAAATATTTTTGTAAATTAAGCAAGTTTACTAATATTAATAACCAGTATGCTTTGGTAAGCTATTCTCAGGAAAAATTATTATTGTAATGAAACATCGATTTTGTGAAGATTATTTCAGCAGAATATAATTATTAAGTTTGATATTAAATAATGAGATTTTCTATGTTATATAACGTTAAAATGTTTGTAAATTATTATTTATATAGACATATTTTTACTTAAAGTAGACTGATCTAAAATTTTTAAAAATAAATTATTTAGATAAATAAATCAATTTTTATAATTTATTTTCTGAATTTTGTTGCTCTATTTTCAATAAAGTAGTGGAAATTTTTTTTAAAATTTCATTTTGTTCACTGATTTTATAATAAATTTCTTTATTTAAACTGCCATTTGGATCATTTGAAAATTTTAGATCTAATAGATCTTTGTTAATATTAGCTAATATGACTAACTCATTCATTGAAGAAGACATTAAAACTTTTTTGATATCTACATCTTTACCAATTGCTGAATATGAATTTAAAAATTGGAATGTGCAAAAATAAAATAGAATTTTTTTAAAAAAAAGTTTCACTTGAACTCCTTTTGTTAAATAATTGTGTTTATACTTTAGAAATTTTTACCATTACCATTTTTAGATGTCAAGCTCAATTACCAAAATATGGTAATATATTAACGTTCTATTTTTGTTCAAAAGCTTTTATATTTTTAAATATTTTTTTATTTCTTTATTTTTATAAATTTTTAATAATTTTTTGATCCCTAAAATTCTATCTTGTCAGAATAATAGCAATCATAGCTCTTTTTCAGTATAACTTTTATACGTGAGAATATACTATATATATTTGTCACACTATTAAACAAACTAAAGTAAGATGCGTGAGAGATATGAGAGATAATAATAAATTAGATACAATAGGTAAAAGAATAAACTTCATTCGCTCAATTTTGCAAGTAACAAGAGCTTACCTTCAACACAAATATAATATCTCGGCAAGTTCTTTAAAAGTATGGGAGCATGACAAAATAGTTCCATCAAAAACGAGCATTGAAACACTGATTTACGCATACAATAATGAAGGAATTGATGTTTCAACTGAATGGCTTGAAGAAGGTGGCGATAATATCCCAAATTTGCCGCAATTATCTGTTACAAATGACATTCCAGAGGATAATAATAAAGATTTAGAGTTAATCTCAAGCGACGATCACAGGGCATTGATCGAAATTAAAAAAATAACCTCATTATATAGCGACTGTATTTATATGTATTTGTCAGATGATTCAATGAATCCTCGATATGTTGCAAACACGTGGTTGATTGGAAGGAAAAAACTACTATCAGAATCCTTCGGTCATGATTGCATCATTAAATTTGTGGATAGCGAAACGTTGACATTTAGGCGATTAATAAAAAATAAGAAAGATTTATGCACACTTTTTGTACTTAATCCGATCAACGGGATCTATGATCCAAATATAACATGCCCTTTTTCACAAATTGAATCTGTTGCTCCTGTAACTTGGACTCGAAATCTATTTTAAAATGTTTCATGACAATAATTTTACTCATCAGATGTATTTTTTTCATAATGAATCTTTTTTTTATAGCGAAATCTATTTCATCAAATTTTTTATAATTTGTATAAAAATTTGACGAAAAAGATCTATAATTCGAATGCTCAAGATAACTTACGCCTCTATTTATTTCAAACTTTTGTTTATAAATCAATATTTCTTTATGCATCTTACTTGAATAATCAAATGAAGAAATTAAAAACGTTCTCTCATTGTGTTTAATTTTATTAACGATACAATTATCATGGAAGTTAAAAGAATTTTTCCAAACATAATCATGTTTAAAAATTATTTTTCCAGCTTCTTCATCTTTTTTCATAAAATCATACCACTCAGGACGAGATGTAAAAGAATAAGCTAAATTGCTTTTATAGTCATTAAACCCAAAGGAAAAATAGTCAATATCGTAAAGATGTAATTTCATATCATATATTAATCTATGAATTTTTTTTGAAAGTTCATTATTTAGTAGTAAATCATGTTTCATTTTTTTTCTCTAATAAGCTTATTAATTCCTTTGGAACTCTACAAACTCTATTTTTTTCTGCATCATACGTGACCATTTTGATTTTAGCTTCAGCATGTATATCATTAGATAATTTAGATTTAAATACATAAAATAAATCGAAACTTGCTCCATCAATTTTTTCTAAATACTGCTCTAAAATTAATGAATTTGGATATCTATACGGTTTTTTAAATGATATATGACAGTCATGCAAAATTAAATGAGTTTTATTTGTCAACGAATATTCCCAAAAATATTTAGCCCTTGCCTCTGTCATGAAATCAAAATATTTAGAGTTATTCAGGTGATTATATGGATCTAAATCAACCCATCTAATTACTATTTCAAGTGTATTTAAAATACTCATATATTCTCCTTAAACAGCTTTAATGCTTTTATATAAATAATTCTAGATAAAGACTCTTTATAAGAAAAAAATACTGCCTATCTTAAAGTTTTTTAATTGAAAAAACTCTGATTATATTATCTTCAATCAAGATAATATCTATATAAATATTCGTTTACTTTTCTCACTACAAACCTCCATAATAAACATTATTAATCTATAATAAAAATATTTATTTTTTGCAAATTTATATTAATATTTTATTGGTAATCTAATCTTTATTTTTAGACTGCGGCAAATTGCGTCTAAGCAGACGACTCCATTTTATAGTTTTCATTAGTAGATGTGATTCATGAAGATTAGCAAAGTCAATATACAGAGAATCTAAGAGCTCCTTCTTATCTACTATTTGTATGTTTTTTGTTCCCTTTCCAATCTTAGTCTTGCCTATCATGGCTCAACTCTTAACTGCTTTTACAAAAGTTTCCTTGATCTGATCTCTGGTAAAAATTGAATCATGACTTGCGAAGCGCTTAAAATTTCTTTATATTCCATGATGGTACCTTTTTTTGGTTTTATTAGTCGAAAACAAAGGTAACATCCTCTTAAAAATAATCAATTTCCTCTAAAAATCATGTTGGACAGCTTCTAATACTACTTCGTTAATTAAAAATATGTTATATTTAAGTCCTCGAAATATTTTTTTGAGGTTGAATCATGAAAATAGCAAATATAAAAGATCTTTCATTAAAAGTTTCACAATTTATCGATGGTTTTAGATCGGTTTTTAAAAGAAATGATAGAGTACATTGGTGTAAAACTTACATATATGGATTGATATTAGATGGCGAGAGAAAATCTATAGGAGCAATGGCATCAAGAATTTCAAATGCAAATGAACAGTCTTTACAGCAATTTGTTAATCAAAGTCAATGGTCTTTTCATGAGCTTATTATAAGTTTAAATAAATATATGATTAATAGACTGAAAATGAATGAATTTATTTTTTCTCTCGATGATACAAGTCTTCCAAAAAAGGGGGATGAGAGTGTTGGTGTATCAAGACAATATTGTGGAGTTCAAGGTAAGATTTCTAACTGTCAAGTAATTGTTACCTTACATGCGATTTCTAATAAAATACATTTTCCAGTTACTGCAAGGCTATATTTGCCAGATGGATGGATTAAAAATTCAAAAAAATTAGATAAAGTAAAAGTACCTTTAGAGGAAAGAAACTTCAAAGAAAAGTGGAGAATAGCACTTGATTTGATTGATGAAAGCATCCAGTTATTCAAAATAAAATCATTAGTTTTTGACGCAGCTTATGGGTGTAATAGAAATTTTCTAAATGAACTTGATAAGAGAAAAATAAATTTTGTAGGACATATTAGAAATAACGAGAAATTTTGGTCAAAGAATATTCCAATAAAAAGTGTAGTTCCGAGAAAACGCAATTTACAAACAAAACTTAGAGATTATGACAATCCTGTAGATAATAGATATAAGCCCCGCTCTGCTTTAAGGATAGCAGAAGAGTTATTTTCAAAAGGAAGTAATATCAAAATAATTCAAATCCGACGGAAAAATGAAAATATAAAAGTAGAATATGTTGCTACAAGAGTTATGGAATGTATTTCAAGACCTTGGCAAAAAGTTGGAAAAGAAAGATGGCTTCTAGTTGAAAAAAGAAAAGATGGAGTTTTAAAATATTATATTTCAAATTATTCAAAAACTTATCCAAAAGATGAAATAATAGAACTCATGCATAAAAGATGGAAAATTGAACAGGGATACCAGATTTTAAAAGAAGAATTGGGTCTTGATCATTATGAAGGGCGTTCGTGGTTAGGATTGCATCACCATATAGCTTTATGCTTTTTAGCATATTATTTTATAAATGAATTCGATAAAAAAAAACTTGAGATCTCATTTTCTGCTGTAAGGCGATATATAAATCGTATTTTTCAAACTATTTTTTGTCCATTTTGTGATAATACTTTTCCTTGCTTTCCTAAGCTTATTTTAAATACTTCTTAGATTTAACGAAGTAGTACTAATGATAATGCAAAAATTATTGGTTGGAAAAGATTAACAAAAACTAAAATAAAGGATTAATTATATGACATTCTCTATAATAGCTTTTGATAAAAATAAAAGTGAATATGGAATTGCAATCTGCTCAGCTATCCCTTTTATAGGAAAGTATGCTGCATTTCATTTTAAAAATCAAAGTTTAATCGCGGCTCAAGGTAAGCAAGATCCTTGCACTGCATATAGTATTAGAAACTTATTGAATGACAATGAGAACAGTACAAATATTTTGAATTATCTTAAGAAAAATGATCCTTCATTTCAGCGAAAACAACTTGCTGTTCTCGATCTGAAAAAATTTCAATTTTTCAGTTACACGGGAGAAGATCTAAAAATGACATCGAATGAATATTCAAAAACATTTGGGGATATTATAATGGGAGACAATTATATTATTTCTGGAAACTGTTTATTGTCGATAGAAACTCTCACTAATATGGAAAATAGTTTTAAGAGCTCAGCAAGTGAATCCTTAGACACACGATTATTGATGGCACTTAAAGCCGGTAATATTTCTCAAGCAGATTTTAGAGGCAGGCAATCGGCAGCTTTATATTATTTTAGATCGGAACATGAGTATCCAATTCGCACAATCGATGTCGATGAGCACAAAAATCCTGTCGAAGAACTAGAACGTATTTTTAATCTAGGAACAAAATGCTGGCAAAATGTTGTGGAACATTGCTTTTTTGATATGAAATTTGAAAGAAAATTTAAAACAATTAATGATTTTCCAGATGAAATAGTTAAATCTATAAATATTTTGAGCAAACCTGTTGCTGAAAGAAATTGTGATTAATGGAAAATCACACAACGTTCTTAACCAGAAACCTCTCTTTTCTTTCCCAATCGCAGAGTGTGAACCATTCATTTTTTGGAATTTCCCAAATAGGATGATTGTGCTGAATAATTTTTTTGCATTCGCTTTTTATTTTTTGTGGCTGCTTATCGGCCATTTCCATGGCAAAAATGGAATTCGAACTGAGTAAAGAAAAATCTTCTATATTTTTTACTATCTGTTCGCCAATAAAGAGGCCTTCATCCGCAGCAACTAAAGCCAATTTTGGTTCAAATTCTTTCACGGTGTGTTCAAGTGAATGCCATTCTTTTTCTGTTACGTAAGGTGGGTTCGCTACGACTATGTCGAAAGCTTTGTATTTTGTTTTTAATTCTTGAAATATTTCTAATTGGGTTAAATCGGCTAGGAGCCATTCAACATTGTGGACAGAATTGAGTTCGGCATTTATTTTTGCCACAGCCAAAGCTTCAGTAGAAATATCAACCCCAATCACTATGGTTGTGGGAAATGCTTTGGCAAGAGCTATGGCAAGACAGCCTGATCCTGTGCATAAATCAAGGATATATTTTAGATCGCAGTTCTTTTTATTTTGCAAGACAAAGTCGAGCATGGATTCCGTTTCGGGACGAGGGATTAAGACCCTTTTATCGACGTATAATTTTAAATTATGCCAGTACTTTTCGTTCAGAATATAAGCAACGGGCTCACCATTTAAGCGTCTTTTGACAAGAGCGCGATAGTCTCGCTTTTCTGTTTCATTGAGCGGTTTATCCATTTCAATATAAAGTTGAACTTTGGATAAATTGAGAACTTTACAGAGGAGAAGTTGAGCATCGAGAAGAGGTGTCTCTATCTTTTTTTCATGAAAATGTTTGCTCGTCCAATTGAGGATTTCTCGAATTGTCCAGAGTTTTTCTTTTTTTTCCTGCTCAACTTGCATATCAATTGCCTTCAGCTTGTAGCTTGAGTGCTTCAGCTTGGTAATGTTGGCGCAATAAATCGAGCATTTCTTGAATGTCGCCTTCCATAAATGCATCGATAGAGTGAATGGTATGGTTAATTCTGTGGTCCGTCACGCGGGATTGAGGGAAATTATAGGTGCGTATGCGTTCGCTTCTGTCCCCTCTTCCCACTTGCGAGCGACGTTCTTCGGAAAAGGCTTTTTCTTTCTCGATTTCAGCAGCTTCAAGAAGTTTGGCTTGGAGAATTTTCATCGCCTTTGAGCGGTTTTTTATTTGTGAGCGTTCATCTTGGCAGGCCACAACAATTCCCGAAGGAATGTGAGTAATACGCACAGCAGAGTCTGTTCTATTGACGTGTTGCCCCCCTGCCCCACCCGCACGGTAGGTATCAACGCGCAGTTCATTTTCGTTGATTGTGACATCAACGTCATCCGCTTCAGGCAAAACGGCTACAGTGATTGTGGATGTATGAACACGTCCTTGGGCTTCGGTTTGTGGCACGCGTTGCACACGGTGGACGCCACTTTCGTATTTGAGAATGCTATAAACTCCCTCACCTTCAATCAGTGCAATCACTTCTTTGGTTCCGCCGAGTTCATTTTCGTTTAACGACATGATTTCGACTTTCCACCTTTTGCGTTCGGCATAGCGCATATATGCGCGGAAGAGCTGTCCTGCAAAAAGACTGGCTTCGTCTCCGCCTGCGCCGGCACGGATTTCAAGGAAAATATTTTTGGAGTCGTTTGGATCTTTTGGGAGAAGGTGGATAGATAAAGTTTTTTCGAGCTCCTCAAAGCGTTTTTTGAGCTCTTTGAGCTCTTCAAAAGCGAGATCTTGCATTTCGCCCGTGGACTCCTGGTAAAGCTCCTCGGTAGCCTTAGAATCCTCTTCTATTTTTTTAAATTCTCTATAAAGTCTAACTGTTTCCTCTAGTTCTGAGCGTTCTTTGCTGAGTTTGCGAAATTCATTGTTGTTTGAAATGATTTCAGGACGGGAGAGAAGGTTTTCCAGTTCAAGAAATCTACGTTCAATTTTAGCAAGTTGAAGCATCATAAGATAAAATTCCAGTCAGAAATGATAAAGGATTTAAAAAAAGAGACTTTATTTACTGTATATGCAAAAAGGGAGCCTCCACTAATGGATATGCTCCCTATTTAATTGCACACGCAAGCGTAAATTTTACTTACTTGTTTGACCCGCTGTTTTAGAAGCGTATTTACGATTAAAGCGTTCAATACGACCCGCTGTGTCGAGAACCTTGTGCTTGCCTGTCCAGAATGGATGGCATACGCTGCAAGTTTCTACTTTTAATGTATTTTTTGTGCTGCGAGTTTGATATACGCTACCGCAAGCGCAAATGACTTCGCATGGACCAAATTTAGGATGAATGTTTTCTTTCATGAAAAAACCTCAGTATTAGTAATAGCTTACGCTTTTGTACGACTTGCGTGATGAACTTCATGCCGTGATTGACGGCATCCGAAGATTGAATCTAGTAGCAAATGAAAAGAAGAGAGTCAACTTCTAATTGAGTGTCCTTTAAGAAATTTTGGAGAAGCTATTGACATCAAAATAGCATTTGTTACCTTAGTAATGCAGACTGCACGCACCCGTTTTTTTAATAAGCTCTTCTTAAAAATAAATAGTTATATAAATAATTATTAATAAATATTATTGAAGGATATTGAAATGAATGTATTTAATCAAAGTCGTGTTGTCCGATATTTTTCATCAATTGCTATTGCAAATAATTTTGATGTAGAAATATTTGTCGGCAAAGCACAAGGGTTAGAAGTTAAAGCTAAGGCTGATTTTTTGCCAAGGATAGTTACTGAGGTCAACTCTTTTGGTAAACTATTTATCCATATGGAGGATGGTTTTTCTCATCCTACGAGAACGCATGTTATCATACACACTCATGTATTAAATTCCTTGTTTATCAGGGACACCGTTCAAGCAAGTGTACTTGATTTACATGGCGGGGGATTTGTCTTTGAAGGAACTGATGCAAGCGAATGTTATATGAGCGGGTTTGTTGATAACTTCAAGGTAACAGCGTTTGGCAGTGCAAATATTAATGCTGTTGAATTAGAGGCTCAATCAATTTCATTATCATGCAATCATTCTTCACAGATCAGCTTATGTGCAAAACAAACACTCGTTGGCACTGCATATGGTAATTGTCATATTCGTTACAAAGGAAAACCAAGCGTTGATATCTTTAACTCTGGGCTTTCAAAAATTGCTTCATATTAGAACATCATTTTTAAAATATTGCCCTACATTTTCTTCAAAATATTTTTGGCAAAACAAAGCAAGTTCAGAAGCAGATAAAGGGCATCCTAAAGTCTGTGTGGTCGTTAAAAACTGTTCATGGGAACGACCTTCTCTGTATTCAGGTTCGCGCGATGGATGGCAGAGTAATTTAGAAATTAGATCCAAATTTGGATTTACGAGTAAACTTCCTTGATAAACAAGTAAATGTTTCTTGCGGAAAATACTTGTGCCTGCAATTTTTTTATTTATATAACTTATATCACTAATTCCTTGTTGATTTAATTTTGGGCACCCTGCTTTTTCGAGAGAATCGATCCACAAGTTATTTATCATTTGAAAATATTTACTATTTCCAAAGACATCTTTTCCATAAAATGCAAACGTAAGGATTAGACATCCGTTTCCTAAGACAACAGTTCCTCCTCCTCCTTTTCTTTGCAGAATTGGAATATTATTTTTTACGCATTCAATTTCGTTTACTTCTTTTTCTGCTTTATTTGAGCTCGATAAAACAACAACATTTTTTTGAGTCTCAAAAAAGCGAATGAGAAAAGGTGCTTTATTTGCAGCATCGAGTGAGAACTCAGGCCATAATTTCTTAGGTAAATTTAATACCCAATTGTCCATCCACATATATTTGCGATCACTTTATTATTTGGAGTAATTGTTCGTGGGTTAAGCGAGAAAGATGATCCGCTTTTGTTTCAAAACGTTCGTTTAAGTTGGTTTTTATCCAAAGAGCATCACAACCGGCGGCTTGTGCTGCAAGGAGCCCACGTTCAGAGTCTTCAATGACGAGTGCTTCGCTCGGCGAAATCTTTAAGACCTCAAGTGCTTTCAGGTAAAGATCGGGGTATGGTTTTTTGCGCATACCTGGTTCAATACCTATCACGTGGTCAATACATAATTTTTCTTTTTGTTGAGAAAGGATAAGATTTATTTCACTCGCAGGACTATTGCTCGCTATAGCATTGACATGGCCGTTTCTTTTTAAGATAGATAGAATTTCTGGAATTTCAGTATATATCTGAGCGGCTCCTTTTGAAATAAGTTCCCAATAGTGTTTTGCTTTGTCCGTTCTTATTTCTTCAAGATTGCAACTTATGTTATATGTTTCGATTTCCTTTGCGACACCTGCTCCTGTGTGTGTGAACGTCTCATAGTATTCATATTCATTGAGTGTGTGCCCGATATGTGCAAATGCTTTTGCGTACGCTAAAAAGTGTATGCGTTCAGAGTCGCATAGGCATCCGTCAAAATCCCAAAGTATTGCCTTTTTGGAAAGTATTTTGTGTTTTAGATTTAGCATTGGTGAGTTCCTTGCTCTGCGTATTTCACATAGAGTTGTTATAGTGTATACCGACAGTTGTTGGTACTCTGGCTGGCTTACAGTTATGGATAACTAGCATGTTTATTTATGATGATCTAGTCAGGATTTATAAGTCCTTTTTTTATTTGAGAGGTTTGCTTGATGAAACGTGTCGTCGTAACTGGTCTTGGAATCGTATGTCCAATCGGCAATAATTTAGAGGAATGCTGGGAGAATGCAATTGCAGGAAAAAGTGGAATTGGCAAGCTTACTACGTTTGAGCCCCCAGAAAATTGCGTGACAATTGCGGGTGAGGTCAAAAATTTTAATCCAGCTGATTTCATGGATGAAAAAGAAGCTAAAAGAAATCAACGCTTTGTTCATCTTGCCGTTGCGGCGTCAAAAATGGCGTTAGAAAATGCTCAATTGAAGCTCGACCTAAGCAATCAAAATGACATTGGGGTTGCTATTGGAGTTGGTATTGGTGCTCTAGGATATCTTGAAGATCAATCCTTCACCGCTCGTACCAAAGGGATTAAGAGAGTTTCACCATTCACAATCCCTGGCTTCATTGGCAATATGGCTGCAGGTGTCGTTTCTTTGGAAACGGGAGCTAAAGGACCAAATGTTTGCACAGCAACAGCATGTTCAAGTGCAGGACACGCCATTGGCGATGCTCTAATGTACATTCAAACAGGCAGAGCCAAAGCCATGATTTGCGGAGGAGCGGAGTCTGCATTGAGCCTCGTTGCTTTTGCTGGTTTTGGTCAGATGAAAGCTCTTTCTTCAGATTTTTCAGATCATCCAGAAAAAGCATCACGCCCTTTCGATAAAGATCGCTCTGGTTTTATTATGGGAGAAGGCTCTGGAATACTTATTATTGAAGAATACGAGTATGCAAAGGCGCGTGGAGCAAATATTATTTGTGAACTTGTTGGCTTTGGTGCATCTGGGGATGCCTATCACTTTACTTCACCAGCTCCAGGCGGAGAAGGTGGAGCGCGCGCTATGCAGCAAGCACTTAGCACATCTGGATTGAAACCTGAGGACGTAGATTATATAAATGCTCATGGTACATCTACTGGCCAAGGTGACTTGTGCGAAACACAAGCTATCAAAACCATATTTGGCGATCATGCTTATAAGTTAAATGTAAGTTCAACAAAAAGCATGACAGGTCATTTATTAGGCGCTGCAGGTGGAATAGAAGCTGTTTTCTCAGCGATGGCTATTAAAACAGGGATTATCCCACCAACTATTAACCTCGATCATCCTGACGAGCAGTGTGATCTCAACTTCACTGCCAACAAAGCCGTCCGGCGTGAAGTGAATGTGGCCATCTCAAATTCATTTGGGTTTGGTGGAACCAATGTTTGTTTAGCACTTCGTAAAATAAGAGATTAAATTTTAATCTCTTATTTTTTGTTTATAATTCTTTTAATTTCCATTAAATCATGAATAATAAAAGTTGGAATAATATCCTTGTGTGGATTTCCACCATGCGGATGATACCAACAACTATCCAAACCAAATTCTTGTGCGCCAATAATATCTGCCTCTAAATTATCACCAACCATGAGAGTATTATCTTTACGTGCATTGCCAAATTTATTCAAAGCAATTTGAAAAATCTCAGCATAAGGTTTTCGATAGCCACATTCTTCAGATATAGTTATAAAATCAAAATAAGGATTGAGTTCAGACAGTGAGAATCTGCTTTTTTGAATATTTTCAAAACCATTTGTTATGATTCCAATTTTTATTTTTGCTTCTTTTAAAAATTGACAGATTGAGAGCGCTCCTGCCTTTAAATGAGTACTTTGAGAGATTTTTTGCAAATAAATTTTACTCACTTCAGACGGATCTTGTTTGATATTATGAGCGTCAAAAATTTTTTTAAATCGTAAAATTTTCAAATCATCTTCGCTAATTAATCTGTTTTCAAGTTCTTTCCAAAGAGCTCGATTTGTTTTTTTAAATTCCGAACAGAGTACATCGGTATGGTAACTGATGGCAAAATGTGAGACGGTTTCACGAAAGGCAATTTCTTGAGATTTATTAAAATCAAAGAGAGTGTCATCAGCGTCAAAAAGAATAAAATCGTATTTCATCAAAAGATCCTTTGTTAAGTCAAAGTGAATACCTAGATTACAAAGATCTTTTCAATCTGCAAGGAAAGTTTTTCAGAATGACTATTGATTGTGTTGACAAAACTTCTATCATACCGACTTTACTTGAAAATAATGTTGTGCTTTTTTCAGTAACAACTATTTTTGTTCTGGCTGTTATCCATACATTTTGTGCAAGTCGTATCGTAGCTTTGGCGCATAAAAGACCTAAGGGTTCTATGTCCGAAAAAGTTCTCGACTTCCTGGGTGAAGTGGAAGTTGTTTTTGGTTTTTGGGCCTTTGTTTTTCTTGCTCTCCTATCCGCTTATTTAGGGATGCAATCCTCGCTCGATTATTTAAATGGAATTGATTTTAAAGAACCCATATTTGTTTTTATAATTATGTGTATGTCTGCAACAAAACCTGTTATGTTTATGGCAGATAGAGGAATTAATTTTATCTCAAAATTTTTCTCAAAAATATTTTTCGTCCCATATAAACTGGCATTATTTTCTGCTATTTTTATTTTTGGTACCTTAAGTGGTTCTCTTCTAACAGAACCAGTGGCGATGACAGTTTCTGCATTGCTGCTGCATGAGCATTTTTTTCAAAAAACAAATAATGCAAAATTTAAATATGCCATGCTAGGTCTTTTATTTGTTAATGTTTCCATTGGTGGTACCTTAACTCATTTTGCTGCACCTCCTGTTTTAATTGTAGCAGCGCATTGGGATTGGGACGCTGCGTTTATGTTTATGAATTTTGGCTGGAAATCTGCTATTGCCATAGTCACAGGAACTCTTTTAACGGCAGTTTATTTTCGCAAAGATATTATTAGGACGAATAAATTTCCAAATACGAGTGAGCGGAAACAAAGAACTCCCTATTGGATAGTAGGTGTCAATGTCGGTTTTCTTGTTTTAAGTATTGTTTATCATAAATATGTATCATTTTTAGTTCCGCTCTTCTTACTTTTTATTGGTTGGTTTGAAGTTACTAAAGAATACCAAGATTCATTAAAAATTAGAGAAAGTCTGTTGGTTGGTTTCTTTTTAGGTGGAATTGTAACTTTAGGAGCTTTGCAACAATGGTGGTTGATTCCTCTGATGAATTATTTAAATCCAACCTCTCTATTTTTTGGGGCAACAGCATTGACAGCTGTTACTGATAATGCAGCATTAACTTATTTGGGAACGCTCGTGCCTAACCTATCCGATGAATTTAAATATTCTTTAGTGGCGGGTGCCGTTGCAGGAGGGGGATTGACTGTTATTGCCAATGCGCCCAATCCTATTGGTTATGGGATATTAAATAAAAGTTGTGGTGAAGACGGAATAAGTCCGTTGTATTTATTTTTAGGATCTCTTCCATACACTGCTTTAGCCATAGTCTGTCTAACGATTTTATAAATCATTAAGAAGAAAATGTTCACTTATTTTTGGTATTCTTTCTTTCTATTTTTAAATATAAATGATTAAAAAAATTATCAATGCAAATACTTAATTATTTCGATATAAATTGCTTATTTTTATATAATTTAAAAATTTTTATAGAACCGATCTTTATGATTTTTTATTTAAAATAAGATTTATTATGAAAATAAAATAAATCCTAATCTAAATAGATGTATGAGGAAATCTTCTTTTTTTATCATATTTTTATTTGTAAAATAAAATATTTTATAGTAGTAATTAATACATAAATGCTAGGGATAAGATCAGAATTTAAAGAGAGTGAGCACAGCTCACTCTTCCCGGAAGCAACTCAAGCCTTATCTCAATACTTTTGCAAAAAATGTGAGTTCATTTTTAAGAGCTATTACAATATTATCTGCATTTTTAAATCCATGTCCTTCATTCTCAAAAATATATACCTCATTGTATATATTATTTTTTTTCAGAGCCGCTGCAATTTTATAAGTCTGACTGACATGCACTACAGAATCACTGTCGCCATGGAAAAAGATCACAGGAGCTGTGATTTTATCTGCTGAGTTGATAGGAGAACGATCGAAATAAATGTTTCTTGATTCTTTGACAGATCCGCCAAGTAAACCTTGATCATAGTAAGCTTCAAATTTATGAATATGTTCGGTCATTGCAATTAAATCTGCAATACCATATGTGCACGAACCACATTTATAAATATTTTGAAAAGCAAGTGACGCTAAAACAGTGAGCCCACCAGAACTGCTACCTGAAATAATGAGCTTATTTCTATCGGCTTTTTTTAATTCACATAAATAAAGAGCACAATCTATGCAATCTTCTGCATCCATAATTCCCCAATGACCTTTGAGATGCTCTCTATATATTTTCCCATAACCCGTACTTCCTCTGTAATTTACTTCAACAAAAGCAAAACCACGGCTGGTGTAATATTGGATTTTAGGCGTGAGCATAAAATCTGCATTTGCTGTTGGCCCTCCATGCACTTTAACAATCAGTGGAGGGAGTTCATTCTCTGTATATTTATAATGAAGATTTTTTGGCGGATAATAAAAAGCATAAGCTTTTTTTTGATCACGGGTGGGGAACTCAATTAATTCTGGCTGAGAAATAAATTCTTTATCAATAGAACTATCTATGGAATTGCGGAGAATATTTATTTTTTCTAGGTTATTTCTATCTGATAAAATAATAGCTGGTGCTAAAGTAGGGTTTCCACCTATAAAACCAACTTTATTATTTTCTCCAACAATATTATAAATACATGTGAGTGAATTATTATATTCTTTAAAGCTTTTATTTTTTAAATTAACAATACCTGTCTGCCATATGCCTTTTTCAGAGTAGCAGCAGATTATTTCCTCAACCGATAAAAATTGGAAACAGCGGGTGCCAATGATCCACATGGGTCGTCCAAAATCGCATTTTCTTTCATATATATTGATAAAACTTTCACTTGTATAATGATAAATATTCCAGAATCCTGTTTTGTCTGAAGAGACATAGAGTTCATTGTCAGGTGACCATGTTGGTTGATAATAGGCTTGATTTTGTCCTTCGGAAATATTTTTTTTATTGAGAAGGGTTCCCTCTTCCGATAGATCGGCAAGCCATAATTCCGTGGCATCCCAAGGCATGTTTGGATGATTCCATTGTAACCAGACTATTTTTTTGCCATCGGGACTGACTGTAGGATTGCTATAAAAATCAGCCCCTGTTAATAAGACATCTACGGATTTCGCTGCGACGGAAATTCTTACGATCTCAGTAGGTGGAAATTGACTTTTGCCAGTGACATCTTTGCGAATGCAATATAAATATTTATGCTTAGGATCAGAGCAGAAATCAGCATAGCGATATTCGCCAAGATTTACGATGGGGTTTATTTCTTGAGTTTTAATATTTTTTTGATAAACAAGACCTGTTTTTAAATCGGCAAAATAAAGTGTATCATTTTTAATGTAAAAAGCACCTCCACCATAGCCATGGACGGATGTTCCAATATTATAATTAATTGGAGTTTCATCGGTATATTTGTTTTCATTATAGGATACAATCACATTTCTCCCTTTGTCGGTCGGGCGTGATTCGCACCAATAGAGAATCCCTTGATCCATATGAATATCATTGAAAGAAATTGATTTACTTGCAATCATTTCTGCTGTAATGGGGGACTGCCATTTGTCAAAAGAATCGGATTGCTTTGCGCTCGACATTATTTTTCCCTTAATTCTAAGTATAATTCTTATTGCGCAAGGAAAATATTTTTTCCTTGCGTATGAACCTAAACTATACAATCGTCAATTTAAGAATGCACCCAAAAATTTTGCAAAGGAAAAGCAGTGAAAAAAAATATTTATTTTATAATTATATTGTTGATGTTTTTTGCATTAAGCCATCTTTTAAATTCTACTGGTGGGCAAAATAATGAATTCAATGAGCTTATTATGGAATCATTCAAACAGAGTGTTGCTACTCTCAAATCTGTTTTTGAGCAGAATCCAATAACTGTTTTAATCGTATTTAGTTTATCATTTTTTGTTCTAACCGTTCTTTATCTTCCTTTTACAGCGTCCGCATACGTTTTATTTGCAGGAGCTTTGTTTGGCTTTTATAAAGGAGTCATCCTTTTTACTTTTTTATTAACTTTAGCTTATACGTGTTCATTTCTTTTAACTCGCATTCTTTTTTATAAGTTTTTTAAAGCGAAAACGCAGTCTAA
The DNA here is from genome assembly GCF_004295685.1 of Fluviispira sanaruensis. NCBI lineage: Bacteria > Pseudomonadati > Bdellovibrionota > Oligoflexia > Silvanigrellales > Silvanigrellaceae > Fluviispira > Fluviispira sanaruensis. The sequence goes on along the minus strand of NZ_AP019368.1, from coordinate 3,213,651 downwards.
GATCCATAAAATAGTAAAAGGTTTTGAAAAAGATGGTTGGATATATCTTCTTTCCATTCGCTTTTCAGCAATTATACCTGGTGTGGTGGTGAACACAGGAATGGGAATCACGCAAATTCCAACATGGCAGTTTTATTTAGTGACGCAAATTGGAACTTTACCGCACGTGATTGCCTATGTTTATGCAGGAAGTAAGATTGAAGAGATACAAAATTTAAACAATATTGTTTCACCCAATTTCTTTTTGTTACTTATTGTTTTAGCACTCTTGCCTATACTTTTAAAAATACTATCCGATTTTATAATCCAGTTTAAAAGAAAATTTAAAAAGGAATAACTTGACTATTTAAATAGTTGATGTAAGAATACTCCAATTTTTGGCTCGCTGGAATTTGCAATCCCCTTGAGCTAAAAGGCTTTCTCTTTATTAATAATCAGAAAATTTGGAGTCAATATGCAAGCGATTCTTCTATTGGAGGACGGTACGGTCGTGCACGGGCAAAGTTTAGGGGCGGCTTGTGAAGTTATTGGTGAAATTGTTTTTAATACAGCTATGACAGGTTATGAAGAAGTCATTTCGGATCCTTCCTATTTGGGACAAATAGTCATTTTTACCACAAGTCATATAGGTAACACTGGAATTAATTTTGAAGACTTAGAATCCAGTCAAATGCAAGCAGAAGCTCTTATTTGCAAAGATATTTCACAAATTCCGGATAATTATCGGGCAAAATTATCTTTAGATGAATATTTAAAGAAACAAAATAAATGTGCTCTTTATGGAGTTGACACTCGTTTTCTGACACAAAAAATAAGAAATGAAGGATGTCTTAAAGGTATCATTTCAAATATTGATCACGATATAAATTCCCTCAAAGTGAAATTAGAAAAATCGCCTGTGCTGAGTCAAAAAAATCTTGTCAAAATATATAGCAATAATAATATTAAATCTATAAAGAATGTGGCAAATAAAAATAAGAAGTATAAAATTGCTGTATTCGACTTTGGTATTAAGCAAGGAATTCTCGATTCCTTGGTTGCATTGAACTGTGATCCCGTTTTATTTCCGTATAATTGTTCTGTTGAAGATATCAATGCCATCCAACCGGATGGCATTTTTTTTAGCAATGGACCAGGAGATCCTGAGCAACTTGCAAAAGATTCAAATATATTAAATGTCATGAGAAAACTTTTACCGCTTTATCCCAGTTTTGGTATTTGTTTAGGACATCAATTGATAGGTCTTGCTTTTGGTGGCAAAACAAAAAAATTGAATTTTGGTCATCATGCAACCAATCACCCTGTGAAAGTTCTTGGTAAAAATGATTCCCGTGTTTTAATCACATCACAAAATCATAACTATATTTTAGATATAGAAGATATAAATGAAATCTTTTCTATATCGCACGTGCATTTAAATGATGGAACTCTTGCTGGAATTCAGCATAAGCATTTGCCGATATTTTCAGTGCAATTTCACCCTGAAGCAAACCCAGGCCCCAGGGATGCAGAATATATTTTTCAAGATTTTATCCATGCAATGAATATAAATAAGAATAAAACGAAGGATGTGATCAATGCCTAAATTTAACGATATTAAAAAAATTCTTATTATTGGCTCAGGTCCTATTCAAATAGGGCAAGGTTGTGAATTCGATTATTCTGGCACACAAGCTTGTCTTGCCCTCAGGGATGAAGGTTATGAAGTGGTTCTTATTAATTCGAACCCTGCGACAATTATGACTGATAAAGAAACAGCAGACAAAGTTTATATAGAGCCGCTGACGCGGGATTCTATCTGCAAAATAATAGAAAAAGAAAAACCCGATGCTCTTTTACCTACAATGGGTGGACAAATTGCACTCAATTTATTTATGGATTTGCATAAAAAAGGTGACCTTAAAAAATACAGTATAAAAACAATTGGTGTGCAAGCTGCAACTGTAGACAAAGCAGAAGACCGGAGAGAATTTAAAAATTTAGTGACCTCTCTTGGTTTTGATGTTGCGCGTGGAGATCTCGTTTCAACAAAGAAAGATGCCGCGAAACTTGCTGAAGAACTTTCTTTTCCACTTATTATTCGCGCCTCATTTACATTAGGGGGAACAGGAGGCGGAATTGCTTATAACGAAAACGAATTTGTGCAACTCGTCGATGCGGCTTTTTCAGCCAGTGAGCATGCTGAAATTTCTATTGAAGAATCGATCATAGGTTGGAAAGAATATGAACTCGAAGTTATGCGTGACAGAGTAGGTAACTTTGTCGTTATTTGTGGAATTGAAAATGTAAATCCGATGGGTGTGCACACCGGCGATTCCGTGACTGTTGCACCCTGTATGACATTAACGGATAAAGAGTATCAGAAGCTCCGTGAATGTTCTAAAATTATTTTTGAAAAAATAGGCATGGAAACGGGTGGAGCTAATATTCAGTTTGCAATCAATCCACTCAATGGAAGAATGGTTGTGATCGAGATGAACCCGAGAGTTTCGCGAAGCTCCGCCTTGGTTTCAAAAGCGACAGGCTATCCCATTGCAAGAATATCAGCAAAGCTTGCAGTCGGATTCACTTTAGATGAAATTAAAAATGAAATTACTAAAGTCACATCGGCAGCATTTGAACCCACAATCGACTATGTGGTCGTTAAAGTACCTCGATGGGATTTTGAAAAGTACAATGAAAAAGACAATACCCTAGGTATTCAAATGAAATCTGTGGGAGAAGGTTTGGCTTTTGGCAGAGGATTCAAAGATGCTTTTCAAAAAGCGTGGAGAACCCTTGAAAAAAATATCGACGGTTGGCAGGGTTCAAAAAATAAATATTCAAAAACGGAACTTGAAAAATTATTACAAACACCGACTCCAAACTTATTTTCATATATAAAAGATGCTTTTTATTTAGACTTCTCTGTTGAAAAAATTCATGAATTAACTGGGGTTGGTAAGTGGTTTTTATATCAATTAAAAGATCTTATTCTGGAAGAAGTTAAATTAAGAGCTGTTGGAAAAAATTTAGAAAAATCTCAATTACATCAAGCAAAAAAGAATGGGTTTAGCAATGGGCAGATTGCTAAATTAACAGAAAATACGACAGAAGAAATAGAAAAAATATTAGTAGAATATGCAATCAAACCGACATTTAAAATGGTTGACACCTGTGCAGGAGAATTTGAAGCACAAACTCCTTATTATTTTAAAACTTATGAAGAGCAAAATGACAATCGGATCTCGCAAAATAAAAAGGTCGTCATTCTGGGGAGTGGACCAAATAGAATCGGTCAAGGGGTTGAGTTCGATTATTCCTGTGTGCATGCCGTAAAAGCTGCGCAGGAATTAGGCTATGAAGCTATTTTAATCAATTCAAATCCCGAAACTGTGAGTACAGATTTTTATATATCAGATAAACTTTATATGGAACCACTTGTTGAAGAAGATGTTCTCGATATTCTCCAAGAAGAAAATCCTTATGGAGTTTTTATTCAATTTGGTGGGCAAAGTCCGTTAAAATTAGCAAAAAAAATTGAGCAAAAAGGCTATAGAATATTAGGCACATCTTATTCTGCCATAGAACTTGCAGAAGATCGTAAACTGTTTGGCAATATATTAAATAAATTAAATATAAAAGCGCCTGCCTTTGGTACAGCAACTTGTATTGAAGATGCCTTAATAATTGCAAGTAGAATTGCATATCCCGTTTTAGTGCGCCCTTCCTTTGTTTTAGGCGGCAGGGGAATGGCAGTTGTTTTTAATGATAAAGAATTATTAAGTTACTTTAAAACAGCAATTGACATTGACTCTACTAAGCCAGTTTTAATTGATAAATATTTAGAAAATGCAATTGAGTTTGATGTGGATTTAATCTGCGATGGAAAGGATATTTTTATTCCCGCAATTATGGAGCATATTGAAGAAGCTGGGATTCATTCCGGTGACAGTTCCTGTGTCATTCCACCCTACAGTTTAAGTCAGAAAGATATTGAAAAAATTAATTCAATATCTAAAGATCTAGCCATAGAATTAAATACGATTGGTTTGATGAACATTCAGTACGCTTTATTTCAGAATGAAATTTATGTACTTGAAGTGAATCCACGCAGCTCGCGTTCTGTGCCCTTTGTGGCAAAAGCAACTTCTATTCCCATGGCAAAATTTGCCGCTTATATTTGTTTAGGAAAGAAATTAAACGAGTTAAATTTAATTTCTAATAATTCTCATGCAGAGAAATTTTGTTTTAAGGTTCCCGTATTTCCCTTTCAAAAATTCCCGAATTTTACTCCTATACTGGGCCCAGAAATGCGCTCCATCGGTGAAGTGATGGCCAGCGCCAACAGTTTTGCTGAAATGTTATATAAAGGTTATTTATCTGCAGGTTTACATATTTCTAGCAAAGGGATTGTTCTTTACTTAGGTGAGGAGAAAGATCTTGCACTTTATAAAGAAATTTTTAATCGAAAAAATATTGAGAACTTTGAGTTTATTTCCTTTGCAGAAAATAAATACGGAGTAAATGAAATTAGAGAAAATATGAAAGCACAAAAAATAGCAATGATCATCGCTCCTTTAAATAGGAAAATATGTGAGAACACACAGGTGCACTCTGAAATTGCTAAATGCGCAATTCAGCATAAAGTGTCTGTCCTTTCTACTCTGCGCTCAGTTGAAGCATTTGCAGAAGCCACATTTTTTCTAGCTAAAAGGAGTTAATATGAAATTAACAGGCCGCTCTTTATCAACATTATTAGATTATTCAGTCGATGAAATAAAATATATTTTGACTCAAGCGCATAAAGTTAAAATGGAAAAAATGAATAATATATTTCCCAAACGACTTGCAAATAAAAATATTGCTCTTATTTTTGAAAAATCGAGTACGCGCACGCGCAGTGCTTTTACCGTTGCTGCGTTTGATGAAGGAGCGCATCCTGAATTTTTAAATAAAAATGATATTCACTTTGGCAAAAAAGAAAGCACAAAAGATACGGCAAGAGTGCTTGGCAGGATGTATGATGGAATTATGTTTAGAGGTTTTAAGCAGGATACTCTAAATGACTTAATCCAATATTCACAAGTTCCCGTGTGGAATGCCTTAACGGATGATCATCATCCCACCCAAGCATTTGCAGATATTATGACTTTGCAAGAAAGATTTGGCGATTTGCAGGGAAAAAAACTTGTTTACTTAGGCGATGCAGCCAATAATGTTGCCCATTCACTTATGATTATAGCTTGCAAAATGGGCATGCATTTTGTCATATGTTCACCAAAATCACGGAGACCAGCAGATGATATTATCATTCAATGCGAAAAAATAATTAAGGAAACAGGGGCGAAATTAGAATTTTTAACGGATCCAAAGTGTGCTGTTAAACATGCAGATTGTCTCTATACCGATGTGTGGATCTCAATGGGTGAAGAAAACAATCCTGACTGTAAAGAACGAATAGAAATTTTAAAACCCTATCAAATAAACCAACAACTTATACATGCTACAGATAAAGATTCCACTTTATTTTTGCACTGCCTACCAGCAGTAAAAGGTCTAGAAGTTACGGAAGAGGTTTTTGAGTCAAAAAACAGTGCGGTGTTTGATCAAGCGGAAAATAGAATGCACACTATAAAAGCCATTATGCTTGCAACTCTCACTTAGGAACAAACTATGCTGCGTGTGCGAAAAAGTCAGGACAGAGGCAGCGCTGAGCACGGCTGGCTGCATGCCAAACACACCTTTTCTTTTAGCAGCTATTATGATGAAGAGCACATGGGTTTTAGAAATTTAAAAGTGATCAATGAAGATATTGTGGAACCAGCCCAAGGGTTCCCAACCCATGGGCACCGTAATATGGAAATTATCACTTATGTTCTTGAAGGCGCACTTGAACATAAAGACAGTCTGGGGACAGGCTCGGTGATTCGCCCGGGTGAAGTTCAGATTATGAGCGCGGGCAAAGGTATTCAGCATTCCGAATTCAACCATTCCAAAGAAAATTTATTGCATTTATTGCAAATATGGATTGAGCCATCTATCAATGGCAAAGAGCCCAGTTATGCGCAAAAAGATTTTTCTGCGTGCAAAGAAAAATTAAAACTCGTAGTTTCCCCAAACGGAGAAGAGGATTCTCTTTCTATAAAACAAGATGTGAAACTTTACCGAGGCATTTTTGCAAGAAGTGACAATTTAAAATTTACAATTATGCCCTCTCGCCATGTTTGGCTCCAACTTGCTTCTGGCAGTTTAACTGTAAATGGGCAGCAACTTGCACAAGGAGATGGTCTTGCCATGAGTGATGAAAAAGAACTTTTGCTCGAAGCGTTAGAAGGAAATTGTTCTTTTTTATTGTTTGATCTTTGCTGAATATTATAATTTTAAAAATGAAATATTAAAAAAATTAAATCATAAAATACATAAATCCACTTATACTTTAGTTTCGAAATATTTTTTTATAAGTAATTCAAACATATATCTTTTTTGTAAAGTTGTGATTAAATATAAAATAGTAAAAATAAATTAGGATAAGTGATTGACAAACTTTAAGAGAACGGCATAAAACTTGAACTGAAAAAACCAATTGCAGAAGGGATGTTTTATGCAATACTTTACCTTTGAAGAAGCTAAGAAGTTGTTTGAAAATGAGTTTTCTATTCTGTTTAAAAATAATAAGTATACCTACGATTTTCATACTGCAGACACATTCAATTCTGAATACTATAGAAGGCATATGGTTGAATGTGTCAATAGAATTAATATGAATAATGAACTTGATAATTACGCAATTGGAAAGCGTATTAATAAAGATAACATTCTTACGAAAGATTTTACATATTATCTTTATGATGAGTTTTGTCATGATGATCTCTTTTTACATGATCTAAAAGAAATGGGATTGTCCCGTGATGAAGCGTTAAAGACAAAGACATTTTTTTCAACGGATTTATTGATGGGTTACCTTAATTTACAGGTTTCAAAATATGGCGCTTTGCCCGCCATCGCTTGGGGATTGGGTATTAGAGTATTATGGACAAAGTTACAATGGTTTTATAACAGATAAAGCTATGAGTAATCTCGGAAAAGAAAAGACAAAAGGGGCTAAGAGTCATTTAAATACTGATATCAATGAAGATCATCCTGCACTAATGTATAAAATTGTTTCACGGGCGATTAAAAGCGAAGAAGATGCGCAAATAGCAAAAGATACTATCGTTAACTGCATAAAACTTATTGGCATGTATTTTGATGAATTGGCTCTTTCGGTTGGAATTAACAGTTCGAATTTAGAAAGATAAAGTTATGAGAAATATTATTATTGTAGAACCACAATCGTCAGGACTTAAACTTGTTGAACAAGCCCTTGAAGAAGGATATCAAGTGTGGCTTGCCTCGGCTGAAATAGGTGAGAGAAATATTCCAGATTCATTTAAAAATAAAATTGCAGGAATAATTCATTGTGATTCTATGTCAGCCGATAATATTTTTCAGGAAGTGCAAAAAATTTCTGTTGAGAAGGGCATAAACTTTGAAGCTGTTATTCCTGGATTTGAATATTATGTGGATGTGTGTGCAAAAGTTGCTAAAGATTTGAGTTTAAATTCCTTAGATGTAGAAAATGCAAGATGCTGCCGACTTAAAAACTTAATGAGAGAGCGATTAAAGCAGAATAAAGTCGATGTCCCAGATTTTATATTTTTAAAATCAGAGCAAACAGAACAGGACATCCCAAGTGAGTTTCCTTTTCCAGCAATCATTAAGCCTGTAAATATGTCAGGCAGCATGCATGTTTATAAAGTTTATTCCCGTGCTGAATTAGCTGAAAAAATAAAAATAATAATAAATTCAAATGACAATGATCTCGATCTCGCAGTTTCAAAAGAACTTCTAATTGAAGAATATATCGATGGTGATGAATTTAGTGTTGAAGGAATCGTAAATTCATTAAATGGTGAAATTCATATTTGGTCCGTCACAAGGAAACTTTTAGGCGGAGCTTCTGGCTTTGTGGAAATAGGTCATATTGTGAGCGACTTTAGCAAGCTCGACAATGCCGATCAGATGATTGCGTATACCAAACAAGTTGTGTTGGCATTGGGGATTGACAAAGGTCCTTTTCATGCAGAGTTAAGTTTTTGTAAGAAGCGCAAACAACCCATTTTAATGGAAATTGGGGCTCGTCTTGCGGGGGATCATTTACCTGAACTGATTTCCGAAGCGCGTGGAACATCTTTTTTTAAATCCGCACTCAACTCATTATTAATGCAAGATATTGAGAAACCTCAATTGTGGCAGGGTGCTTCTGGTATTTGCTTTTTATTAAGAAATCAGGATCAGTTAACTGCTAAAATTGAACAGAAATTAGACTGTATAGATTGGAAATATTTAAAAGAAATGCATTGGACTGTAGCCCACGACACTCAGATACACGGTGATTTTAGAGATCGTATCTGTACAGCTCGCTTTTATGGCGAGAATATTATTGAACTTGAACATGAGATGAAACAATTTTATGAACTGAATCAATTATAAAAGTAGAGCATATGAAAAAAAAAATTCTGATCATAAATCGTTGGGATGATGAATTTTCTGACTATAGAAAGCATTTTTCAGAAGATCAATATGATATTTACATGCTCATTTTAATTGGCAATGAAAAATCAATTGAGATCAATATGCCAACTGATTTTCGCCTGGCAATTGATTTGAGTTTTGATACGTGCAAAGATCTTATAGAAGATTTATTAATAAAAAATACAATAAATAAACAAGAATATATTTTTTCTGAGTTAATTGCTTTTTCAGAATATGACTTAATTGTTGCAGCCCAATTAAGAGATTATTTTAATATTCCTGGCGATCATTTGGAGAAGGTTCTCCTCTGGCGGGATAAAAACTTAATGAAGGAACAGCTCTCTAAATTTGGCATCCGTGTGCCAAAATGGAAATGTCTATCCTAAAATTGAAGAGCATCTTTTAGAGTATGAAGTAGAAGAATTTATATCAGCGCCAATTGGGCATGTGGATGGTTATATTCAAGAGGGTGAAGTTAAATTTGCCAAAGTCAGTAAATATATTGGCACCTGTTTATCCTATCAAGAAGGAAATTCTTTAGCTTCATATACTTTAGATAATAATAAAGAATCAAATAAAATAATTGAATTTGCGAGTTCATGCTTGAAGCATTTAAAGGCAAAAAACAATATTTTTCATTTGGAGCTTTTTTTTGCCGATGAACCCATCTTTCTCGAAGTCGGTATGCGAATAGGTGGAGGAGAAATTCCTTGGGTGATGCGCGATGTTTTTAAGGTAAATTTATTTGATATTTGGATGCGAATTCTCTTAAAAAAAGAAAATATCGTGAGTGAAGAAAACACACAGAATACAGTAGCTGGATTTCTTATGATTCCATTGCCAAAAGATAAAAAATTAATCGAGGTGCAATTCAACGATGATGGGATTCAAGAAATTTATAGCTCAAAAATAATGTCAGCTGAAAATATTCATTGCTTTTCGGGTGAAAATGAAAAAATGCTTGCGAGTTTTAGATACAAAAGTAATAATCTCGAAAGTTTAATAGCAGCCATTCAGAAGACATTTGAAAATTTTAGACCTATTTATGCAATGAATGAAAGCATCTATGAAAAAACTTCTCCCTATATTAACAGTTAGGTTTTGCAGTTCTCTTGGGGATCAAGCTTTGGTTTATGGTATCCCCATTTTGGTTTTTCAATTGACAGGGAGTATGTCTGCTTCTGGTATGGCATTTGCCATCGAATGGATTCCGCGCTTGATTGCTATGCCGTTGAGTGGAGCCGCCGCAGATATTTTTGGGCCACGAAGATTGCTTTTAAGCTCAGATATTGTTCGCTTTATGCTTACATTACTGGCGGGTTTTATTTTGCTATTTCCCCTCAATTCTATCTCAACAATTGCATTGATTTTTGGAATATTAGGCGGTGCTGTTGGATTTTTTCATGAAATGGCTTTTGTTTCTTTTGAATCTTTAGCGCCTCGTTTGGTGTCGTTACATGATTTGCCAAAGTTACACACTCTTTTACAAGGTCTCGATCTTGGCACGCAAATAATAGCACCCAGGCTTGCGGCACTTCTCTTAATTATTTTTAGTCCAACTGCATTTATTTTATGTTTATCGTTTATATTTCTCAGCAGTTTTTTATTTTCGAGTCAAAGTAAACTGATAAAAAATGCTTCTCTTGATGATATTAAAAATATTGACTTTAAAATTTTACATAAGTTAACTTTGCAACAATTAAGTGAAGGGATATTGTTTGTCTTAAAATCAAAAAATATCTTGGCATTGATTGCAATTTCTATTGCAATGAATTTTTCCATTGGCATCGTTCTGTCAGGCAGTGCGGGGTATTTAAAAGAAGGGCTTGGCAGTACGGCTCAAATGGCAGGGGTGCTCGGAACCGCAGCCGGTGTGTTAGGATTAATTGGCTTTATTATTATCCCTTATTATTTAAAAAAGTTTAGTTTAATCTCTTTAGGATTTTTGGGAGTAGTTTTATTCTTTATTTGTAATATAAGTATTCCGATGGCTCATAATTTTTGGCTTTATGGCTTATTATATGCGGGTCTTTTTCTAGCAGATGGATTTTATACAGTGTATATGCGGACTGTGCGAGTCACTCTCATACCAAAAGATGTTTTTTCAAGTGCAATTGGTATTATACTGTTACTTAATTTTATTTTTATGCCTATTTCAGGTTTAGCTCTTGCCCTATTTGGTGGATCAGCAGAGTATTTTCGCGAATTAGTAATAGTGTCCTCTGCGCTCTTTTTAATTGTTTCATTATTTTCATTAAAGGCATTGAGCAAAGTAAGATTTTGAATTTTTCATTCAGAGACAATGCTTTTCTAAGTTAAAGTTACAAGTCTTCAAATCGCGGATCACTCGCTGATGGTACTTTATCTTCAGGTATGGGTGTGTGTTTCTTTTGCTTTTTCTCATGCTCAACTTTATATTCACTTTGCCGAAATGACTCTCCACCAGAATTCGGTGGATAATTTACTTTTGAGTTGACTTTATCAATTGTGTATCCTTGGATGATTTCATGTAAATCATTTGAGATATCATGGATCTCCTGACCTTGTTTTATGAGCGCAAGAGACGCTTTCGAAGTTTCCTGGGCTGCCATTGCATTCTGATGAGTGATTCCATCTATTTCATGCATCGATTTATTTATTTCTGTGAGACCTTTGGCTTGTTCTTTAGCGGATGAGGCAATGTCATTTATTAAAGAGTTTATCTCTTCACTTGTGGTTAATATCTTTTCAAATTTATCTGCACAATCGCGGCTGACGTTTTCTCCTTCATCAACGCGTAATTTACATTCATGAATAATTTTTTCGATTTCTGTTTCGATTTCGTCGGAGATTGCTTTGACTTTACTGATGCTCGAGTCGAGCATTTGTGAAATTTCTCTGGCAGAATTACCACTCATCTGTGCTAAATTCCCAACCTCTTGGGCAACGACAGAAAATCCTTTGCCATGTTCTCCTGCACGCGCAGCTTCGACACTGGCATTAAAAGACAAGAGTTTAGTTTGAAAAACAATTTCATTAATTACTTTCGTTTTGTTTTCAATTTCGCTGATCACCTTTACAATATCTGCAATTTTTCTGTTACCTTGATTAACCGTGTTTAAGACAGCGTCATTGCTTACTTTAATATTTTGAATGGCATTGAGCATTTTATCAATGGCGATTTTCCCAGAATTGACTGTGTTTTTACTTATTTCAGATTTATTCTTCGATACATTGGCCATATCCGATGTCTTTGTCACCATCGAGTTGATTTCATTTAAACTTGAAACTGTTTCTTGCAAGGATGCGGCTTGTTCGTTGGCAGAAGTTGAGAGTTGTTCACTCGAGGAAGCCATCTCTTGTGCAGTTCTATTTAAAACATTATTGCTGCTGCTCAGCAATTGTGTGAGATCGAGTAATCTTTTACTTAATCGTGTGCTAAAAAGTAAGCTCACTATAATCGTGGTTGTGACAACAATAGCAAAAAGTGTCATAAATAGATTTTTTACAAAATTGATATTGGAATATATTTCACTCCGATCAATTTGCAGCAATATTTTCCAACCAATATCATCAACAAATTTCTTGCCAGTGACTTGGGTAAATCCTGCTAACTGTTTGACCTGCCTTCTGACATTGAGCGTTTCCGTGCTCCCTTCACCCCCTTTTTGGGCTGCAATTGCAGCCACATTGCCTCGTTCTGCGAGGTTTAACTTTTTAAGGACTTTGTCATCGTGGAGAATTTCTTTGTTCCAATTGTTCAGAACAGGTGAATAGTCAATTATCAACGTTCCTGATTTATCTAATAAGTTTATTTGCGCACTTTTCCAATTGGTTCTTTCGAAATCAGCATACAAGCGAAGAAGTGAATTCTCTGCCCATTCGAAATTGACAAAGTTAGCGACTATCGCAATGGGTTGGCCATTTGCATTATAAATATAAGTGGATAAAGCATTGAAAAACTTTTTTCCTTTAAAAGTTTCATCGATATATGAATAAAAGTTCGGATCTTCAAAATGCACACCTTCAAGTCCTTTACTTTTATCTTCGGTCCATTTTTTTTGTAATACAGCATTAAACCAACTTTCACTTCGAAAATTATATTTATACAAATATTCTACATTTAAAGGTTTTCCTTCTTTATCTTTAGAGTTTGCAGCGAGTAAATTACCATTAAAATCGCAGATTAAAACCAATTCATATATCTGATAATTGTCTACATATTTATTGAGTTGATCGATTGCTTCCGAGCTATTAAGTTTAAAACCATTCACTCGCCCAGAAATTGCTGTTGTCCCTAAGTAACGCTCATAGAATTGATCCTGGATAGAATTGCTAATCGACTTAGAAATAAGCATAAGTTGATCTTTAATAAGATCTTCTTGGTCATTTAAACCCGTAAATATTAAAAATAAAGAGAATACAGAACTGATCACAGCTATGCTAATACAGATAAATGCTATTTTTACTTTGAGTCCATATGAAGTTTTAAACATAAATCAATTATCCTTTTGTGAATTGTTTGATGAGAATTTTGCAATATTTTTCTTGAATTCATTTCCTTCAATCAAGTCAGCGATTTCAATTATGGGTACAGGTATTCCGTCACCAAGTATAACTCCGCCTGTTATTCCTTGTTCGCAGCGCAATTCATCACCAAATGTTTTTGTTACGACTGATTGTATGTTTATGATATTATCTACAACAACACCTAGTTTTTTATCTCTATTTTGTAAAATCATGATGACTTTTTCTTCATTCGTATTTTGCTGGTATTTGGGCGTACTGAGGCCATAGCCTAAATGATAAATAGGTATTTCTTCTTCTCGGAGGGTGAGAATATCGCCCAATCCTTGGACATGATTAATATTACTTTTTTTAAAACTGATGCTTTCTCTGACCTGCTGAACAGGGATAACATATTTTTCTTCTTTAACTTGAACAATAAATGCATCGAGGATACCAATTGATAAAGGTATTCTTATTATGAACTCTGTTCCTTTATTTATTTCGGAGATTATTTGTATATTCCCACCTATATTTTCAATATTATTTTTCACAATATCCATGCCAAATCCACGGCCCGAGATATCTGTTGTGATCGCTTTGGTTGAAAAACCGGGTAAAAATATGAGATCGAAGCATTTGTCAGTACTTAAAATTGTGTCTTTATCTATTAACCCTTTTTCGATAGCTTTTTGTTTTATTAATGCAGGATCGAGCCCTTTGCCATCATCGGCAAATTTTATCACCAGAAAACGTCCTTCGTGCATTGCAGAAACAGTAATTTTTCCTTCAGGATCTTTCCCTTTTGCAGCTCTCTCTTCAGCATTTTCTATTCCATGATCTATGGCATTGCGCATCATATGAATAAGTGGATCGGAAATTTCATCTAAAATAGATTTATCAATCTCTGTATTATCTCCATTGAATTCAGTGATTATTTTTTTATTTATTTCAATTGAAATATCACGTGAGGTACGCATAAGTTTTTGAAAAACAGGCAGTATAGGAACCAAGCGGAGACTCATGACATTGTCTTGCACTTCCTTTGTTATTTTGTCCATCTGGCGAAAAAGATTTTTCAATGCATTTGAAGAGTCAATTTTTAACTGCTCCTTTAACATGCTTTCTAAAATCACCAATTCACCAATATATTCTTGCAATTGATTGACTTTTCCAATTGAAACCCGAATCATTTCATCCGCATCTTCTATTTTTTTAGCTTTTCTTTTTGTTGTATTGAGAACTATTTCTTCTACATTTTCTTTTTTTTCTATTTCAACTTCGTCTAGAAATGTTATGTCATCGACTAGAACATTGTCTACAGGGAGAGAAGGAGACTTTGTTTTATATTCATTTATTTTTAATAAAATATCTTCATAATTTGCTTTGTATGAAGGGTCGTTTTTTAGTTTTTCAACAATGTATTTAACTCTATCATTGCATTCGAGTAGTAATGTTATAAACTCTTGGCTGAATCCGATTAAATTATTCTTAAATAATAACAATACTTCTTCAACATTATGAAGAATATCGGAGATATCATAAAAGCCCACTGCTTTTGCACTGCCTTTTAGATTATGCGATAAACGCATTGCTTGCTCTATTGTTTCATTTGTAGGATCTGTCGACATAGCTAAATAATTCTTTTCAGATTCTTCACAATTAACAGCTGCTTCTTGGAAGAAAATTTTATGCATCTCGTTATCGATATTGTCATCATTTTTATTTGATTTACTGCTTTTTTTGACCATAATTGCTCTCCAACTAAAACTAGTTTTTAATAATTCTAGCACTCTGCTGCTTTGATGAGATTATATTTGTAATTCTATTTGAAATACTTTCTAGCGGCTCAATATAATCTACCGCATTCAAATTGATTGCTTCTTTCGGCATGCCAAAAATCACGCAACTGGCTTCATTTTGCGCAATGGTAATGGCACCTGTTTCTTTAAGATGTTTAAGGCCCTTAGCTCCATCAGAGCCCATACCCGTGAGAATTATGCCCATTGTTTTTCTAAGGCCAAGATTAGCAACTGAGTGAAAGAGTACATCGATAGAGGGTCTGTGGATGAGTCCATTTGTACTGTCAAAGATTTTAATAACGAGTTTATCCTGTATTCGTTCAACTTTCATTTGGAAACTGCCCGGAGCGATATAAACTTTATTTGCATAAATGATATCGTTATTTTTGGCTTCTACCACTTCAAATGGACAAAGCGCATTGAGACTTTGAGCAAAGGCGGCGGAAAAGATTTTTGGAATATGTTGGACAATAAGAATAGGCGGAATATTTTCAGGTAAATCCTGTAAAATATATTTGATTGCTTCTGTTCCGCCTGTAGAAGAACCAATACAAATCAAGAAATTTTTATCAACTATTCCAGTTTGAGATTTTGATTTTGCTGTGCCTTTTTTATCATAAACCCGAATTCGCGCATTTTTTGCATTGAGAATTTTTTCAATTAATATATTTGCCTCTTCTTCCATTCGTGCTAGCTCAGGCTTTTGAAAATAATCAACAGCTCCATATGCTAAAGCATCCATGACCAAAGAGCCTTCATTCATATTGAGTGAGCTGACAATTATTGTCGGTATTTTTCTTTTAGGTATCAGTTTTTTTAGAACTTCAACCCCATTCATTTTTGGGAGTTTAATATCAAGTGTTAAGACATCGGGTTTATATTTTTCAATAGTTTCCTCAATTAGTAAAGGATCGCTGAGTTCTGCTATAACTTCTAAATCATTATTTGCAGAAAGCATTTTTTTGATTTGATAACGAATTGTTTCTGAGTCTTCAACTATTAATATTTTTATTTTTTCTTTTTTAGAATGGGTGTTTTTTTGAATAATTTTATTATTATCTTTGTTTTCAATATAAATTGTTTCAATTTTAAAACACAACTCATCACTCAATTTCTTGATGTTTTCAAGGCCAATTTTCTCGACATAGTCGACAGCTCCATATTTGAGAGCCTCGAGTGCCATTTGATTGCTATCACGTTCTACTGAACTCATAATAAGTACGGGGGGATGTTTGTCTATGTTAGGAATCGATTTCAGATAGTCAATACCGGATTCATCTGGTAAATAGAGATCTAAAATAACGACGTCAATAGTTGGCAAGTTGCTTATAGAGCAGCGAGCTTCCGCTGCAGAGGAAGCTGTTCCTACAATTTTGAATCCACGTTCATTTGTTAATATTCTTTCTAGTTGTCTAAGAATTGTTACGGAATCATCGATACAGAAAACACGAATAAGTTTTTTTTCAGGGATAGCTATTATTTCTTCTTCACTCAATGAGTTTGTAAACTCTAAATGCATATAAATGGATTTGTCTATTAAGTTTAGCATTAATTCATTTTTATTTATAGATTCGCTAATTCCAAGAATAAGAATACCATTAGGTTTGAGATACTTTAAAATGCTTTTTATTATTTTATTTATTTGATCGGTATTAAAATATATTAAAACATTTCTACAAAATATTATGTCAAAAATTTTGTTAGAAAATAATGACATTGAATCAAGCAAGTTAATTTTCTTGAATTCAATTTTTTGTTTAATATGATCTTTAATTTTAACATACGGGCTTAATTCACCTATGCCTCTTTGCCAATTACCTGTTATATAAACTTTTGGAATTTTCTCAATATCTTTAAAATAATAAACCCCATTTTTAGCAAAATTAATTGACTCTTGATCAATATCACTCGCTAAGATTTTATAGTTTAAGTTACTGTATTTTTTTTGTTTTTTTAATTTCTCCATCAGCATTGCGATTGAATAAGGCTCTTGTCCTTGGCTACATGCTGCGCTCCAAATTTGTAATTCTTGTTGATTATTTTTTTCGAGTAAACTATCAAGATATTTCGTCTCAATTTCTTCAAAATGAAAATATTCTCTAAAAAAGTAAGAATGATGAGTTGTGAGTAAAGAAATAAGCGATGGTTTTTCAGCTTCTAAATTCTTTTTAAGGTAAAGATCATATTGATAAAGCGTATCAATTCCTAAATTTATCATTCTTTTTTTAATGCGTGATTCAAGCATATTTTTATTTTCTTCAGTTAACACCATTCCCGTTTCTGCATGGGTGAGTTTTAATATTCCATGTATGATGAGCTCTTCTGCCTGCTCCATAAATTTCCTATATTTGCTCAGTTCCATTAGATTTTTGTATTTGTAATATATCTTCTATACTTAATGTCTTGGCTAAATGTAAAAAGACGATGAGTTCATGTTTATAATTGTACAAACCTTTTATAAAATCGGTTCGCACAGTTGTTTGAGTTTCTGGCTTTTCAAGTATTTCTTCTTTTTTTATATTAGCAACAAAATCGATGGAATCAACAAGCGCACCCATTAAAATATGATCTAAATTGCAAACTATCACGCAATTTTCTTCTTTTCCACGGCTTTGGATATTGAGCTTTTCCCTTAAGTCTATGACACTGATTACTTTCCCACGCAAATTCATAATTCCGCAGAAATATTTAGGTGCATAAGGGATACGAGTAAATTCAGGCACTCCAATGACTTCTCGCACCTGCAAAAGAGGTATGGCAAATCGTTCATGGCCAAGACTGAAGCAAAGATAACGATTATCGATAGAACCTTCTGTATCTGTTTCGTTAATATGACTCTCGTTCATATGATTATCATTGAGCATAGATAAATAATCCTCGAAATTATTTATTTACAAATAAATATAGTTACTCAAACATTAATTTATGCGTTATGAATGTGAATTTTAATGTGTAATTAATTGCTTTTATTTGCATATATTAATTCTTTTATTTTAGTAATATCTTAATCGTAAATTTTTTTATGAGTTCAAAACTTCTATGACTTTAAATTTACCATCTACCAGTCTCGTTACAAGTACGTTACCGCCAAATTTACTACGGGTTTCTTTCGATAAACCTTAAAGTTCATTTATTATTTTAGGTTTTGTGCTTCAACTTATTGAATAGGAATGAATATACTATAAGATATATTTTAAGCATTTTGTCAAACGAGACGCTTCCAGGTTCTGGAAAGTCTTCTTGCTGCTGAGCAAGAAGACTTTTTGATCAGGCTCTTCTACTTACTTTGACTTTCTCTTCTTTTAGCCTTGGTCGCGGCGCTGCAACTTTGAATAAAAGGTAACAATAAGGATCTTTGGATGGATTTATTTTGTCTCTAAGAAAAGAAATCAATTCGTGATTTCTTTAAACCAACGATCATTACGAAATTCAGGTAAGAATGATCCTGGTTTGTCATAAGTGGAGTAGGAAATGGCAAAAGCACGGCCATAAATATTTTTTTCGTCAACAAAGCCCCAGAAACGTCCATCTTCAGAATTGTCGCGATTGTCACCCACTAATAAAAGTTTACCTTCTGGCACAACCCAAGTTTGAGTTTGACTGTCTGTTATTCCACCCCATTTCTTTTTAAGAATAAAGTGTGGATATTTACTGAAACCGGATTCAATATATAAATTTAAATTGTCTGGGTTTTCATTTCCGCCAAGTCGTTCAAGAATGGAGCGATCCGCTTGCAATTCCTGTTTGGCGAGAATGCCATTAACTGTTAATATGCCATTTGTAAACTTGACCCTATCGCCACCTACTCCTACAACCCGCTTAATTAATGTGATTTTCTTTTCAGTTTCAGGCCCTTCAAAGACAACGATATCACCTCTTTTAGGTTGATCCCAGCTGAATATACGGGTTTGCATGAGCGGTAACATTATGCCATAAGAAAGTTTATTGACAACAACGTGATCTCCTACTTTTAATGTAGGCATTAATGATCCAGTCGGTATGACATACCAATTTAAAATGGACGATCTAAAAATAAAAATAACTGCTATAATAGTTAATATCGATCTTATTTCTTTAAACACTTTATTCATAGGGAAACAACCTCATTTACAAGAGCCCAATAGGGTATATCATATATTTGCGGAAATGCGATAGGAAGTAAAAGGGGGGAGTTTTGATTATTATTAGAAAATTTATAAAAGGAGTTGAGAAGTATTTCAATCAAGGTAATTTAAAATATGATCTCAATACAATTCTTTCAAATGCAAATCCAAGTTTAAGTTTAGAAGAAAGGGTTGACTGGATACAAAATCTTCTTGTTTGGATACGTTCTACAGAACATATTCCCACACAGTTCGATCCAACAACAGGTCAGATTCATACAGCGCGCGTCCGTTTTATTTTGCAGTTACTTGATAGAAATATTGAATGGAAAAAAAATGTTTCAGCAACTTTGCGTTCTGTCATAAAAGAAACAAAATCTTTGCAGCTTTTTTGTCATACGGGACTACCTCAAGAAGGAGGTTTTCTTCAAGAAGCGACTGACCGAGTGGTTAATAAAATTATCCCAACTCCACCCGATGATACCGAGCTTTCTGAGCTTTTTTTAAAAATATTTCCCAATGAAGAAGATGCTATTTGGGTTGGAAATCTAACAAGAGAAACCATAGAAAAAATTAAGGAACTTATTCAATTTGAAGCTGAAGAAGGTGAGAAAATCTGGCAAGCAATTGAAGAAGATATTGAAGATGCAATTTATGTTCTGGTCAGTCAAATCCATGCGATGGGTTTGTCAGATGGTATAAGAAGAAGATTAAATAACAAAATAATAAAGGATTCTCCATTCATTGGTTTGAGTGATAGTATCGATATTTTTCTTCATTTTTTCCATAAAAAAAATAAAGAAAAAATGAAAGAATATGCTCAACTTTATAGTCAGTATATTTTAGAATGCAAGAAATCAGTACAAGAGGTTTTTCAGCATCTTGATGAATATGGTGTGAGCGTTGCTCTTGTTTATCAATTAGAAAAAATGACCTTTCATTTGTCGCGACTTGAAGTATTATTGGCATTCTTAAATCCTGCAGAAAAACAAGATAATATTGAAATAATACCTGTATTTTTATCCCGTTTGATTCGTGAAAGTTTAGGTAAAAAAAGTGTAAGAGCACTCATTCAAACAAATCTCAACCAGATGTCGCGAAAAATTGCGGAACAATCTGGCAAAACAGGTGAGCATTATATAACGAGTAATAAAGAAGAATATAATGAACTGTTAAAATCTGCGAGCGGCGGTGGTATTTTAATGGCATTTGCGACAGCCATAAAATTTATCATTGTATCTATTCGTTTGCCACATTTTTTTGAAGGATTTTTTGCATCAATCAATTACGCAAGTACATTTGTTTTTATACAAATGCTTGGCTTTACTGTAGCTACAAAACAGCCATCCATGACCGCTGCCTGTATGGCTGGAAAATTAAATAATACCTATGATGAAGAATCATTAAATGAATTCGTCGATGAAGTTGTTAAGTTAACACGATCTCAGTTTGCTGCTATCATTGGTAACTTAGCCTTGGTTTTTCCTATCAGTCTTTTGATCGATTTTATTTATAAATTGATCACAGGCACACATTTTATAAATGAAGATAAAGCGATAAGTTCTATCTTTTCTATTTCTATTTTTGGCCCAAGTATTTTTTATGCAATATTAACTGGATTTTTACTTTGGGTGTCGAGCATAATTGCAGGTTGGGTACAAAATTGGTTTATTTATAGAAGACTGCCCGAAGCCATTGCGAATAATAAACGTCTTATATATGTGATGGGAAAACGAAATACTCGCAAATTATCTTCTTACTTTGTCCATAATATCTCTGGATTTGGTGGTAATATCTCATTGGGATTTTTGCTTGGTATGACACCTGTCTTTGGGATGTTTTTTGGTATTCCGCTTGAAGTCAGACACGTTACGTTATCTACGGGGTCATTTGCTTTTGCTCTTTCTTCACTTGGATTTACCGATTTCGAAACGATAGATGTTGTTTTTGCGTGTTTAGGTATAGCTGCAATCGGCTTTTTAAACGTAGTTGTGAGCTTTTCCCTTGCTCTTTCTGTCGCTATTCGCGCAAGAAAAGTGCAGAGCCTAGGAAGAAAACGTGTGAGAGCGGCTATTTTAAAAAGATTGAGAACCTCTCCTCTCGATTTTATTTTTCCAATTGCAAAGAAGAATTGAGAAGTATCAACTTGAAAGGGGGTTATGATCAACTCATAAAAATGATTTATTTAATCGGCATACGATTTTTTTTAATGGGAAGTAGTTTTTTATTTGCTAGTTTATTTCCATGATAGTCATAAATTTATAAAGCATCTTTCCTAGTAGTGGAGATTATCAATCAGCAAACAAAAATATATTAAGTTTTAGATTTTTTAAAAGATAACTGTATTGAATTTAAAAGATTACAATGTCTACCTATTCCGGTGTTTCATATAGTGTAGAGAGATCTTTAAGATTGGATGGAGCCTTATTACCTTTAAACTTAATATAAGAATATAAATAAATTAGGAATATTGTAGTATAAATGTTCTATCTAAATATTAAAGATAATTGTTTAAGTTAATTTTAACGATTCATATCAATTAAAGAAAATCTTGTAGATTATATGTTATTTTCGGGTCGCTATACATATTCACCAATACTTTAAGAAACAATAATTGAGTAAAAAACTATTTTTAAAGGAAACAATATGAAAGTTAATTCTTCACAAAATAAATTAAAATTCGTAATTATTTCTTTACTAAGTATAATTATAGTAGAAGGATGTAAAAAACCAGATAGTTTAGATATTAATAATACTGTACAGACTTCTCAGAGTTTACCAGATAATGATGCGGGATATCTCAGTTTTACAGATGAATTTAATCTTGGGAAAAAAGAATTTAAAGAAATTAGTAATATTTTAAGAAGTAATATTATAAATATAATTCAAGATAATAATAGCTATATTAAATATATTGATAAAAATCTCATTATGTTTGATAACGATAAAAATCTTATAGATGCTAGGGAATCAGTTACAAAATTAAATGAAACATTAAAAGAATATTTGGATGAATTAAAAAAATCACCTGAAAATGTTAAAAATATAGTTACTAAAATTATAAATAATCCTGATATTGGAAGCCCTAAAATATATGCAATATTAGAGAAAGAAAAATATTTCTTGGGAGGAAAAAATACTATTAAATTAATAAAAAATACTATGGAAATATATCCAAAAGTTGCATCCTCTGATATAGATTTTAAAAGTTTCAAACAAGGTATAGTATATGATAACGTTTTTCACTCTTTGTTTCAAAAAAATTCGCCCGAAATGAAAAAATATTTAGGAGGAGGAGTATGTGCTGGATTAGTACAAATTTACAATTTTATGGAAAGAGAAGAAACTGATAGTGGATTTAAATATTTACATAACCTTAATGTATTATCAAATAAGTTTAAATCAAAGAAAAACACATATCTTAAAGATGTTTTTATTAATGAAGCAAAACTTATTAAGGGCATGCAAGATATGCAAATGTTAGAAAAGAGATCTAAAAGTTTAAGTAGTTCAGAAGATATATTAGCTCATATCAAGAGAGTGAGTGATAGAAAAGAAAGTGCGAAATATTATAGTATTAATTTTGGCTTTGAAAATCAAAAGTTTGATAAAATACGCAAAGAATATTATGATGTAAAGGAAAAATATGGTCATGCAATTTCATTACAATTAGTAAGAGATAATAATAGCATTAAGTATAATATTTTTGATCCTAGCTTCGGTTTTTTAAGAAATCTTAATGAGGTAGAAGCAAGATCTTTTTTAGATAAAATTGCTAAATATACTAGTAGAGATTTTAAGAGCTATTATTTTTCAGTTATAGGACAAGGCAAAAATGTAACTAAAATACATGATATTTATTTTAGTTCTTTATATAAAAAATTGGATGAAAAATTTTTTCTTAAATTAAATAAAACATTTAAAGATAGTAATTATGAACATTTCAGAAATTCTAAAGGTTACGCAATAATTTTAAATTCTGCTCATGTAGAAATGATTTTAGAATATATGAAAAATATAAATAATAATATTTATGATAAATTTAAACAAAAAATTACGGATGGTCCTAAGCGTTTAGAAGAGGCTCTAAGTTATGATAAAAATTACCCAAAATTTGTAGTTGACAAAGATTTAGATGGTTTAATTGAAAAATTATCTGAAATATATAAAGATTATAAAGAATTAACTTCATCAGATAAAATATCTTCACTTTATAAAATAGTAAACTCTGTTGAAGTTGAAATGAAAACAGAAAATTTTTTATCGGCCATAAGTGAAATGAAAACTTCTAATCTGTTATTCAAAGATTATGTGCCATTTTTCGCAAATATAGAAAATGAACCAAATGCAGTGATTTTTTATGATCCAAGAAATCCTGAAGTTCAAAAGATAGTTAATATTGGAAGTATGGAACAAGAGATGGCCATCAAAAACTTTAGGGAATTGTATATTAAAAGTTTAAATAATATAAGCCCTTATTTAAATAAATATTCTCTCGAATTTATTAATACTTCAGAAATTAGTACTTTGAATTCTGCTTTTACTTTTATGAGTATATATGGAGCAATTAAAAATAAAACTTTTTCAGATCCACACTTAAGTTTAGCTTTTAAAATACAATCGGGCTTAAATATTGCACAATCTTCTTTTGGAGTTTTTTCAGATGTGCATTCTGCATTAAGCGCGGTTTCATCTTTAAAAAACGCAAAAGTACCTTTATTTATAACTCAATTAGCTAAAGTAAGTTCAGCAGTCGATGGGGGACTTACTACAGTAAATGTTGGCATTGATATTTATAATCTTTTTAATGCACGAACAAGTCATGAAAAAGCGATTTACGGAACACAACTTGGATTCGATACTGCATCTTTAGGCTTGACGGTTGGGGGTGAAATATCAGGGTATATTGGGGCAAGCTCGGCTGGGTCAATTCTTGGAAGTTTAGCAGTCCCTGTTTCAGGATTGGGGATTGGGATTTCGGGTCTTGTGAATACTTTCGAAAATGAAGTAGATAAGTCTCTTTATACTGCCGCCCTCCTCAATGACTATAATATGCAAACACAAAATGTTGATAATGATAAAAAACGAAATGATATAATTGATGAAAAGGAATTCATTAATTTTACAGCTAAAGGAATAAATAAACTTGTCATCAATTCCATACGATTTGATTTTGATACTCCTATTTTTAATTTAGGAGATTATTATATTTACAAATCAATTCCGCCTAAAGATATGTTTCACGGACTTTCTCCAGCAACTTCAAATAAACAGATCGATCCGATGAGTGTAAGAAAAGAAATTTGTTTTGCAGAAAGTGGAACTCTATTTAATACACGTTGTGAAAGATCTATGAAAGGTTATAGTTTTTTGAAGATTAATAAACCCTTAGTACTTCCCACGATACCAAAAATGAATTTAGATTATGAATACGGAACAGCTCCTACGTTAACGAGTCGAAATGATGCTGAAATGCACACAGTCAGATTATTAGAAAGCAATAGTGGTTTCAAATTTGAGCATGAGCGTACCTTCGTTCAAAATGATATTGTTAAGTATTTTATTCCAGAACTTTTAAAAACAGATATTGAAATTATTTTAGACAATAAAGATAGAGTTTTCTATGCTCCAACTCGAGAAGAACATGTAGAAAGTATAATGAATGCAATATTAAATCCTTATTATTCAGGGAGTAAAGATATTGAAAAGCAATTGTGGCGTGGGCCTGTAATTAATTATAAATTCTATGGTCCCAATGACTCTAATAAATATGCAGATCATAGCCCTATTTATCAAATTCAAATTCAAAACTCAGCTACCTATCATATAATTGCGAATGAAAATGATAAATCAACGTGGATTTTAGACTTATCAGCATATGGTCATGCAGAAGAAAAAAATTTAATTTTTGATTATAATTTAATAAATATTGGCAAAACCAATATTAAATTTGAAGGAAAACCTTATTCTATTATATTAAGACATCCAGAGAATATTCTGACTAAATATGATTTTGTTACAAAGAAGCAAACAATGATTTCTATTGATTTTAGTGATAAATATAATTTAAATCTTATGAAAAAAATGCTTGATGATTTTGGACAAAATGATGGATTTATTTCTATTGAATATAGCAAAAGCATAAGTCATGTTATGCATAGAGCATGGTATGATGTTAAAAATAGTGAATTTATAAATATCCCAAATATTTATGCTGACGTAATTAAAGTTGATTCTAGCGATAGATTTGATATTAGAATGAAAAACAAAATTTTGGATATAAATTTAATAGATAGAAATGGAGATAATTTATTATTTTTAGATAATTTTACAAAAAAAATATATCTTGTCGGGGATTTTGAAAATATTAGACCTGAAGAAACTGAGTATGATAAAAATCCAAACTATAGAATAGGAATTGATATTAGTTTTGAATATAAAGATAAATTATGGATTGAAAAGAATAACACGGTAAATTCTAACTCTTTTATATATAAACTTATTCCATTGGAAAGTAATATCGAATCATATATTTATGCAAATAAAAATTTATCATATACTACAAGTGATGGAAAACTTATATCAATCCCATTTTCCTCTGGTGCGTCAAAGCATTTAACTGGAATAAAATATGATCCATCCAGAGAAAAGGACAATGATCTTATCAAGAAGATAAACTCTATAAGCAATTATAGCAAGGCTAGTGAGATAATTTTATATAATAATTATTTTGAGATATATGGCTGGTATCTTACAGCTGAGGAGTTTATTCTTACTAAAAATCAAGTAAAAAATATTGTTGAAATCAGAAATGAAACTTCAAAAATTATTGATAAAAAAATTTCAGAAATGAAATAGTTGCAAAAATAAAATTTAGGATCTATCTCAAAATAGAGAAAATAAGTAAAATCATAAATTTGTTTTAATCTGAAGTGGTAGTTAAATAGAAAAATCTGGGGTTTCTTAGTAGACGGAGATCTCGATATTCCATCACCGATGCTTTATTCATGGGATACCAAATGAGATCAAAGAGATTATTCTTTGGAAAATACAAAAAGCTACAATAAGTAAAAAAATTGGGAAGAATATTGCGAGACGATCCTTGCTTAATGGAGGAGAGTCTTTTTCTAAAAAACGGCCGAGTGCTTTGCGAAAATACTTAAAATTGAGTTTTTATTTTCTAATAAAAAGTGGCGATCTGGTTTTCGCAGTGATGAAAAAAGGATTAAATAAGAAGGAACTCTTGCGATCGTTAACAGTATTGCGAAATTAGTGATGACAAATAGAGTCTAAGGAGGCTTAGTCTAGGGGCCGTATCTAAGTGTATTGATATTCATAAATAAAAAGGACGTTAAAATATAATAATAATTCATGCAGATATATCGGAAGATTTATTTAGAACAAAAAAAATACATCAGTTCTAAATATTATAAGAGTGATGTATTTAAGTTAAAATCAGTATTTATTTCTTACTAAAAATATTTGAAATATCGAGTCCAGAAGTTTCCACTTCTTTGACAAAATTTTCATAGTTTTTATTGTCTGCAGTGATAGGATTCAGCTCGCTGATATTGTTTATATACTTAGGGAACTCCTTAATACATTCAGGAATAGCTATCGCTAGTTTCTGTTTGATATCTTCGGAAATACCTTTTCTTAAATAAACAGGCTCGTTCGGGATAAGGGATGAGAGCCAAATAATGCGTGTTTCTTTATAAATGTTTGGATAGATTTTTTCTACGCGCACGCGAGCATCGTTTTCTTTTCCAGTCAGGGGATCTTTATTATTATAATAAGCAGCAGTAGCGTCTACTTGTCCTTGCATAAGTGCAATAATAGATGCATCCATACTGCCCGTAGCAAGCTCTTGTGAGAATTTTTTGTTGTTCTTTTTCATAAGAATAGCTGGGAAAATATAACTTGAAGCAGAACTTGCGTCTGAATAAGCAAACTTTTTGTTATTTAAATCACTCACTGATTTTATTTTTGAATTTGCTTTGACAAAAATAGCGGATTGATAGCTTGTTGAACCATAACGGGTGATTTCGAGAAAAGGTTCGGCATCAAAGCGTTTTTTTGCAATCAAAAAGCTAACGATATCTCCAAAAGCGAGATCGGCTTTTTGCGCACCAATGGCTTCAACTACTGCTATATAGCTATTAGGGACTTGGACATCGACAAAGATTTTCGATTTTTGTTCAATACATTTGGCAACAGGTTTTGCGCTGTCGAGTGCTTTTGCTGCTTGTCCAGAAGGAACAATTGCAATTTTAAATGGATTATTTCGTGTACCCAGTTTGACTTCTGATCTTGCTTTTGTGTTTGATGTTGACTCTGCCGCATTTGAACTGGTGATTGAAAAGAGTGCAAATAGAGCAAATAAAATTCTTTTGTTTAACATAAATAAATCCTCTCAAACGATTGAAGCTGAGTGAGTTGTTGTTTCTTTATTTTTTCTTAGTTTTACCTAACACTTTTGCTACATCGAGATCTGACTTTTTTAGTGTTTCAATAAGATCTTTATAGCTCTTGTCGCTTTCAAGGATCGGCAAAAGATCGTCTATATCATTGATCAGTAGAGCGTGTTCACGCATACAACCAGGCATAGAGGCTATAAGTTTGTCTTTAATTTCTTTTGGAATGCCTTTGCGGATAACAACTGGTTCATTGGGGATAAGCTCTGATTTCCAGATGATGTTTGTTTTTTGTACAATATCAGGATAAATGCTGAGAAGTCTTTCGCGTGCATCGCGAATTTTTCCTGTTTTTGGGTCAGGATCATTGAAAAAGGCTGCGGCAGCGTCGGCCTTACCTTGCATGAGTGCCATAATAGAAGCATCCATACTGCCTGTAGGAAGTTCTTGTGAGAAATTGATTTTGTTTTTCTTCATTTCAAGCTTAGGTAGAATATAGCCCGTTAAAGAACCCGCGTCACCATAAGCAAATGATTTGCCGTTGAGGTCTGAGAAAGATTTTATTTTACTGTCGCTTTTTACAATGAGGAATGATTGGTAATCGGTTGTGCCAAAGCGAGCGACTTTAAAAAGTGCTTCCGCCCCATAATTTTGTGCCATTAAAAAATAACCTAGAATATTGCTAAATGCGACATCCACTTGTTTAGATCCAAGCGCTTCAGTTACAGCAATATAACTATTTGGAACTTCTACTTGAATAAAGAGTTTGGTTTTCTGCTCAATGCATTTGATGACGGGTTTGGCGTTTTCGATGGCCTTGCTGGCCTGGGCTTGAGGGATAATTGCTATTTTTAAAGGGTTATTTCTAGAGCCTAATGGAGCTTCGGCTTGGGCCAAACTTGGAAAAAGAATACCTGTTAAAATAAGACAAATGCGCATCAATCCCATAAAATATTCCTCATATAAAAAACTCTTGTTTTAAAGAAAGGGAGCAGGTCTTTAAAACAAGAATTGTAATATTCTTAAAGCAAAACTATTTCCAAGCTTTAACAGCACCGGGAAAGAGTTTTTCTGTTTCTTTAAGAACTTCAGCGGAGTTCATAACTGCCGTAAGTTCTTTAAATTCTTTCTTACCTTTTTCAGATTCTTTTACAACAATTATATTGACGTAAGGTTCAGCGCTATCTGGATTTTCTTTAAATAGTGCATCCGAAGGTTTGAATTTGGCATTGAGGACGAAATCATTGTTTAAAACCACTGCTGTTACGTCTTGTACAGATCTTGCAACTTGAGCCGCATCGACAGTCTGAATATTAAGTTTTTTAGGATTTTCAATAATATCTCGTGGTGTAGGAGTCTCTCCAACATCAGCTTTGAGTGTTATCAATTTAGCGTTTTGTAACAGAATAAGCGCTCTGCCTTGGTTACTTGAATCATTTGGTATAACGATTGATGCATTCTCGCCAATTTCGGATATATTATTTATTTTTCTTGAATATATTCCCATTGGATAAATAAAAGTTTGACCAATTTCTACAATTTTGTAATTCTTTTTTAAAACAGCCTGCTTTAAAAAAGAACGAGTTTGAAAAATATTTGCATCGATATCGCCTGAATTCAAAGCTTCGTTTGGAATTTGGTAATCAGCAAAAGTGATTACTTTAATGTCAAGATCGTACTTTTCTTTTGCAAGTTTCTTAGCGACGTTAAGAACTTGTACAGAAGAGCCAGCTGAAATTCCGACCTTAATCGATCTTTCATTGTAAGACTTATTGAAAAATATGAATCCCAAAACAAGTGCTAATAAAAAGCCTAGTAAGAGGCCTAATAACTTGATAGATCTCATTAATATAACTCCTTCAAATCAAATTGAGTGGTGAGAAATTTTACGGGTGATATAGTCGCCTGTAAATTGAATGATGAGTACCAAAAGAACAAGGGCAACAAGAGCTTGCATCATGACAGGCGTATTGAACTGATAGTAGCCATATTGGATAGCCATATTACCAAGGCCACTGCCTCCCACAGCACCTGCCATGGCAGAGTATTCAGCAAGGCTGACGAAAAGAATTGTGCATGAATTGGCAATTCCAGGAACAGCCTCAGGCAGAAGAACTTTATAAATGATTTGAAAAGGGGAGCAGCCCATAGCTTGAGCCGCTTCAATTAACCCAGAGTTGATACTGGCAAATTTACCTTCAACAATGCGGGCAAAAAAAGGTACGGCAGCCACGCTTAAAGGCACAATCGCTGCGGCCGTGCCAATTGATGAGCCTACAATAAAGCGCGTGAACGGGATGATTGCGACCATTAAAATAACAAACGGCACAGAGCGGCCAACCGTAACAATACTGCTTAATATTTTATGAATGACGATATTTTCATAAAACATGCCTTTTGCAGTGACTGTTAAGCCAATTGCTATAGGTAAGCCAAGAATAAAGGCTACGAAACCAGAAATGGCAACCATTACGATTGTGGCCAGAGTGGAATCAAGCAATTGACTTAATGTTTCCTGAAACATATCCAATAACCTCAGTAGAAATATTTGTTGAATTTAAATATTGAACACTCGCATGAATGTTACTTTGTTCTCCGTGAATTTGACAAAGCATAATACCCATAGGTGAATTGCTAACGACATCGAGATGAGCTTGTAGGATATTTATGCGGAGATTAAATTTTACTACGAGTGCAGAAATAATAGCCTCGGTCGATGATTCTCCAACAAACACGAATTTTAAAATCGGGTTTAAGCCAATACCAGGCTCTGGTTGCAATTGTCTTTCAATTCTCTCTGGCAAAGCTATGTGAAAAGCTGAGCTGACAAGTGCTTTGGCAGAAGCTGTTTTTGGCTTACTAAAGAGTTCTACCATCGAAGAGCTCTCAATTATTTCTCCATTTTCTATCACTGCTACTTTATCGCAGATAGCTTTTACAACTTCCATTTCGTGGGTAATTAAAAGAATTGTCAAATTAAATTTTTGATTGATTTCTTTTAATAAATTTAAAATAGATTTTGTGGTTTCTGGATCGAGAGCAGATGTGGCTTCGTCACACAATAAGACTTTAGGATTCGATGCCAATGCTCTTGCTATTGCGACTCTTTGCTTTTGTCCACCGCTCAATTGACTAGGATAGGCGTCTTTTTTGTCTTTGAGACTTGTGACTTCTAATAAATA
The DNA here is from genome assembly GCF_004295685.1 of Fluviispira sanaruensis. NCBI lineage: Bacteria > Pseudomonadati > Bdellovibrionota > Oligoflexia > Silvanigrellales > Silvanigrellaceae > Fluviispira > Fluviispira sanaruensis. The sequence continues at coordinate 3,183,109 of NZ_AP019368.1, read as the reverse complement.
ATCGACTCTTTGTTCTAATTCTTGTTTACTTATATTTGCTAGTTCTAAAGGCAGTGCAATATTTTTAAAGACTGTTGCAGAAGATAACAAATTAAAATGTTGAAAAATCATGCCTATTTTTCTGCGTTGAAAACGTAAATCGGCTTCCTTCAAAGATGATAAAGAAACAGAGTCAACAAGGACTTCTCCTTCGCTTGGACGTTCAAGTAGATTAACGCAGCGCAGAAGGGTGCTTTTGCCTGCACCACTTTTCCCGATTATTCCAAAAATTTCACCTTTTGAAACTTCAAGGTCAATGCCTTTCAGTGCGTGGACAATACCTTGCTTGCTGTTAAAATATTTTTTAATACCAAGGAGTTTAATCATATATTTTACCTAATAAAAAATAATAAGAAACTAAAAAAAAGATAAAATTGAATTCAATTAATAATAAATGATTTGCATGTAACAACAACAGACAAATATGTGAATTCTTTTTAAGAAGTGTATTTGTGATTTTTTGGATTGATTATTGAAACAAAAAATAAGAGGCATAGTTATTCCCGCTTTAGCTGTTTTTACCTTGTAAAATAAAAGCGCCCGCAAGCTGATTTTCAAATCGGCGCTGCTTTATATAAATCATGAAAATAAATAAGAGTCAATAATGAATTGAGCAAATCATCAACTGACAATCAATAAGTCTTATGTTATATCAAATATTCAATAAAAAGGAGTTTTTATGAATTTAAACTCAACAGAAATGCTTAGCCAAAACATAAAGAGACCAGTCGGTCCTGTGTTCAAATTTGGTGGCACGAGTATGGGTTCAGTGGAACGCATTGAACATGTTGCAGAAATCTGTCTTAGATTAAAACCTTCTGCCATCGTGGTTTCTGCAATGGCAGGTGAGACCAATAGATTGATTGAATTGGCAAATAAAATCACCACTAAAATCGATGTTCCAGAGTACGACATGTTGGTTGCGAGTGGCGAACAAGTTGCAGTTTCTTTGCTGAGTTTGGCACTCCGAAAGCGCGGAATTGTACCAGCCCCTATGCTTGCTTCGAAAGCAGGTGTTTTAACCGATGCTCAATTTTCAAAAGCAAGTATTTTAAAGGTAAATGGTGGCTCAATTCACGCAGCGATTACGAGCGGGAAAATGCCCGTCATTGCTGGATTTCAAGGTGTAACTGAAGATGGTCAATTGACTTCGCTTGGAAGGGGTGGTTCTGACACTTCTGCTGTAGCAATAGCTGCTGGCATTGGTGCGAAAGAATGTGTGATTTATACAGATGTTAATGGTGTTTATAGCACCGATCCGCGCATTTGTCCCGAGGCGCATATTATCCGAAAAATAAATTACGAAGAAATGCTTGAAATGGCGAGTCAAGGTTCAAAGGTTTTGCATATTCGAAGTGTACAACTTGCGGCTAAATGGGGAATTAAGCTCGTAGTTAAAAATACTTTCAGCCAAGATGAAGGAACAGAAATGGTATTGTCAGAATCTAGTTTAGAAGGTGAAATCGTGTCAGGAGTTGCAGCAAGTCAAAATGAATCGTGGATCACTGCAGGCCCATCAAGGGATCCTCAATTTAATTTGGCAAATGTTTTTACAACTCTTGCAGAGAAAAAAATCAATGTTGATATTATCAATCAGATTGTCTGCGAAAAAGGTAATAAATTTCACTTCACAGTTGCGCAAGCTGATTGCTCAGCGTCTACTGAAGTGTTAAAAAATGAATTTAAAAACCTAGAGTTAAACGTTAATAATGATGTCGCAAAAATTTCAATTGTAGGTGTTGGCATGCGCACACATGCAGGTGTTGCTGCACGCATGTTTCGTTGTCTTGCTGAAAATAATATCGAAGTTTTACTTGTAACAACCTCTGAAATAAAAATAGGCTGCCTTATATATAGAGGATGCATAAATAAAGCGGTTCAAATATTACATAAAGAATTTGTTTCACTCAGTCTTTAATATTTTGCTAACTTCTAATCCTGTAATTACCTTTAATCTTTTTATAAACCACCATAACCCAAATATGGTAATAAGCGTTTTTGGCAATGCCACCACAAGGTAACCCTTCCAAGTCATTTCAGCAATTTCTTTATTAAAGTTTTCAGTTCCCGCTGGACTGACAATAATATTAAGCGCTAAAAAGAAATTCAAGATTCCGCCTAAGAAAAAGGCAAATCCTAAAATAAAAGTGACCTGCCAAATTAATTTTTTAAATAATGACTCTGAATTATTCTCTTTGAGTTTACTTTCTAGAAGATCAATATTAAAGATATTTTCATTATATATAAAATAATTAATTAAGGGTCGACCAATCCATACAGATACAATCGTTATAATTCCGAGTACGGAAGGAATAGCAGCTTCTTTTACTGCAAACCAAAACCCATCAACTTTATAAATAACAAAAATTCCTTTAATCACAATACTCACTATGGCAAGAATTGAAATAGGATTTAATTGTTTCCTTTTGACTAAATCATAAACAGCATAAATAAGAGGGAAAGCCAGGGCAATAAAAAAAGTATTGACTGCACCAAAAGTGGCGCTCATCTTATTTAAGATAAAAAATGGGATGATTACATTAAAGATGATTGCTATAAAAAGATTTTCTTTAGGTTTAGGCACTTTTTTGGCATTGAGTTCTTGGCTATTATGAGCCGGATATGTGAATCGCATTGAAATTCCTTTCAAAGAGAGAGAGCTTTTTAAAATAACATGGGATCTATAAGCTAAAAAAAATTTTTCAGTAATAAAAAGTTTTTGCTCAAGCAAATTGGGTAGGAATACGAAAAAGTGATTTTCCTATTTTTGTATTTAATAATATTGAATAAAATAATAAATTTATAAAAATTTTCTTTTACCAATGAAAAATTTAAATTTTTTAAAATTAAAAGTAATTATAAACCCTTACGTATAATCTCCCCTTGACAGAGTAAGGAACCTAATGTATTTCTATTTGAATAGCCGCATTATAATTTGTTTTAAATTATAATCAGAATTTCAAAATAAATAATGTAATTCATTTAGAATAAGTTTCATGGAGAATGCTTAATGGATATTAAATTAGAGAATTTTAACAAGAGCAATGCTCAAGAAATAATTTCTTTCATTAAAAGAAAGTCAAAAGAAATAGGTTTTGACAGATCTTCTCATCCACAAACAGGTGCCCTACTTCGCCTCTTGTCTGCTTCAAAGCCAAGAGGCAGATTTTTAGAGCTTGGAACAGGCACCGGATACGGCGCAGCTTGGTTGTTAGAAGGGATGGATGATCAATCTAAATTACTGAGTGTCGATTGTGACGATAAAGTTTTATCCATAGCACGCGAGGCCTTTATTGGCGATAAGCGCGTTGAACTTATCCATGAAAATGGCTTTGTTTTTTTAAAAAAACAAGAACCAAAGTCTTTTGATATTATTTTCGCAGATGCCTTTCCAGGTAAATACGATCTTATTAATGAATCTCTAAATTTGTTAAAACCAGGTGGATTTTATATCATTGATGATATGCTCCCACAGCCTTTTTGGACGGAAGAACACACTAAAAATTTAGAAGATGTCTATGAAAGTTTAAAAGACTTAAGTGGAGTACACTCTGTAGGTATGAGTTGGTCGTCGGGTCTTGTCCTTTTTGTTGTAAAGTAAAAATAAATAGGCAGAGTTCGGAAACTCTGCCTATAAAGAATGATTTTCTCTAAGTATATTAATTCATTCTGCCCAAAGCTGGATTAAAAATGGACTTATTTGTTGTAAATCACTGTTAAATGTACAAGCAAAGGCAGTTTTTGAGCCACAGAGATTAACGAGTTCATCACCTTTACCAAGGTCAATAGTTTCATTTGGTTCTCTTTCATGGAGCCAAAGTGTCCCAATCGCATCGCTGAACCAGTTGTAGCATCTGAAGGAGGTATTTAATCTAATTCCATTTGAATTCGCTTTAGTAATTTTGATTCCTTTTTTTTCTCCATTATTGTAAACATACTTGATAAAGAATTTCTTATATCCACGTAAATTGCTTGGAGAGAAAAAGTCACTTGTCATTCGATCGGATGAATAAACTCCAAGTACGTATCTTACAGGTCTCCAATTAGCTTCAGTAGAAGCAATTAAATTCCAAGCTTTTATGCTATTTAAATCTGCTGTGAGGTAGTGAGCTTGTTCTTTTTGATTTTTACTTCTATTTTTAAATTCATCGAGACTATTTTGGCAACTTCCTTTATTTTGGTAACAAGAATCTGAAACAAATTGGATTAATTCTTCTTCTCTTTGCGTGATATTAATTGCTTTGACAACGGTTTCTTTTTCATCAATTGTTAAGCTTTCATATGAAGATTTATTTTTAATACCTTGTGCAAAGTTATATTCTGTTACAATACTTTGACTAATTTCACTAATATCGTGTTTTAAACTGATAAAGCTTTGACTGTCTTGAGTGTATTTGTTCAAGGATTCACTTATAAGTTTTCCAGAAGAATCAATTATTTCAAGATCGCTGTATTTAGCAACAACATACCCGCCGCGTGTGAACTTATTATTGCTGGATTCATCGGTGTATGTGCTGATATTTTCCAATTGTGCGGGGAAGCTATTTGCTGCATAATTTTGGATCTCAGCAAACATCTTATCACAGCTATTCATATCGGCAGGGGAACAAGCTGAAGCGATGATCTTTGGTAAATCGCGTGGGTCTCCCCCAATTTGAATCGCCTTCACTTCGATGGAGACATTTTTTAAGGTTTCTTGACTCATACTTGAAAATTTAATTTTCAATTCTGGAGACATACCTCCACCACCTTCTTTGGAGGGGCTAATCATTTCTTTAATTTTATCGATAACTCCGCTTTCTTTAACCTTATCTATTATTCCGGCGATTTTTCCTTTAGGCTTTTGGTCATTAGCATCTGTATTTGTGGATGCATCAACTTTTTTAGCATCTGTATTTGTGGATGCATCAACTTTTTTAGCATCTGTATTTGTAGATGCATCAACTTTTTTAGAATTTGTATTTGTAGATGCATCAACTTTTTTAGTATTTGTATTTGTAGATGCATCAGCAGTTTTTGGAGATGAGTCCACTTGTTTGCTTTCAGTTTTGTCTCCTGTTTTCAAATCTGCTTTTTTACCACCAAAGCTGAATGGAATTGGTATTTTTGCCCCTAAAGAAGCATCAAAAGTATTTTTTGTTTGTGAGTTGTTAAAACGAAAAACTGTTGTAATCACTAAACTTGCTTCCGCATTTTGTTGAGTAATCACTTTATCTCCACAAAGCATAAAGAATTCACCGGAATGATTATTAAGACTTTGTGTATATTTATCACTTAACTTATATGGATTAGCTTGATTTACTTTTCCTAAAGAATATTTCCCTTTAACTATTTTGATAGTCACTGTTCCTGTGCGGGAAAGGTTGTCAACACTGGCTTCTCTTGCGTAACCTGCTTCTGGTGAAATTGTAACAGGCACTCCAGACACATTTACGGGAATCGTTGCACTTACGCCCACACCAATTTTATTGAGAAGCTGTTGTTGGCTTAGGTCTGTTTGATAGTCTATATTTGCAGAGGGGTCAAAGGTGAAATAAGATGTTTGGTTTTCTAAACAACGGTTTGCAGAGACTCCTGTGATGCTTTTAAAGCCTTTACCCACGGAATCGAGGCGATTAAAGTCCCCATCAATATTTGCTTTCTGCATGTTTGAACTGAATGTGCCAAATGCTTTTAAGCGGTTAGCGCTCATGCTATCTGGTGTATCTGATTTTTCTTTACCACAGGAAGTAATAAAGAGCGCGGTAAAAATATAAAATGTACGAAATATTCTCATAAAATTAAGCTCCTATATTAAGTCTAAGAGCTTATCGGTGGGTGGGGTTAGACCTTGAGGTTCCCTTCATTGATTTTCATGTAAACTTCTTCAAGACCCGGAGATTCTGTGAATATTTCTGAAATTTTCAAGGACAGTTTATGAGAGACCTCATTCAATTTTTTTGAAGAGGATATAAACGAAGACATTTCTCCCTTTTCATAGTTGAGAGAAAGTTTGAGATCTCCTGTGCTGTTTGAAACTTTTTTAACAGGTTCAAACCCGATAGAATTTTCTTTTAGGTAGGCAGAGTGCTTATCGAGCCATTGATGAACATTTGGTACTTCAATAAGACAGGACACTTTGTGCTTTCCGCCAAGGGCGAGGAGTTCCTTATTCTCTTTTAAAGTCACTATCTCTCCACTTTTCATAATTGCAATTCGGCTGCAATATTCTTCCGCTTCTTGTAAATAATGAGTTGTCAGAATAATTGTTAGACCATTGAGATGGAGTTCTTCAATAAATTTCCACATACTTTGTCTGAGTTGAATGTCAACTCCAGCAGTGGGCTCATCTAAAATTAAAATTTTTGGTTTGTGGACAAGTGCACGCGCTATCATCATGCGCCGTTTCATTCCTCCACTCAATTCACGAGTAGTTTTCTTACTATGTTCTTGAAGCTGTAACTTATCTAATAAAAAATCGATCCAGTGTTTATCAGGAATAACACCAGATAATTTACTTTGGATATTTAGCATCGTCGGTAAATTAAAAAAGGAATCAGCAATCAATTCCTGTTGAACGACGCCAATCATACGTTTTGTTTTTTCTGATTGATTTGTTACGCTCAAACCATTGATAAAAACATCTCCTGAAGTTGGTTTATTTACACCAGCAAGTAAACTAATAATTGTCGTTTTGCCAGCTCCATTGTGTCCCAATAGCGCAAAACATTCTCCACTTTTTATAGATAAATTGAGAGGTTTTAAAGCTTGAAAGGATTCACCTTTTGGCATTTTATAGGTTTTAGAAACATTTTTTAATTCTATAGCAATTGATTGATTTAACATTTTACGACCTCAAACCAAAACCAGATTTCAACACGATTATGGCAAAAATAGAGGAAATAATTAAAAATACAGTTGATATACCATAAGAAATAAGAGGTGTTGTGTCTGAAACACCTAAAATAGAATAACGAAACATGCTTACAATGTAAAAAATAGGATTAAAAAAACGGATAGGTTGAATCCATTCTGGAAAGGAATTGAAAGAGAAAAAGACTCCAGAGAAAAAGACAAGAGGTTGCACTATAAATGAAAGAATAACACCAATTTGTTCCCATGATTTGCATATTGCACCTGCCGCTATTCCTAGGCTGCCAAAAATACCAACTGCAAGTATAATTGCCAAGATTAAAGGAAAAGGGTTAAAGAAAATAAAAGTACCTGCACACAATGCCCCTGATAGAAATACAGCAATACCAACTATAAGTGCTCTGATAATAGCTCCTGAGACAAAAGCTAGCCACAATGCAAAAGGAGATAGAGGGGCCATGAGCATATCGACAATAGTTCCGGTCCATTTTGCAATCATTATACTGCTCATAGGATTTTGGATAGCAGCATTGATGATTTCCATAGCCATAATGCCAGGAATTAAAAAAGTGATATAATTAAAACCATGAGTTAAAATAGAGTTATGGCCTGTTGCGAGAAGCTTGCCAATTGATAATCCAAACAGGGCAAAATAGAGGATCGAGCTGCCAAACGGGGCTAGAATTGTCTGAGCAGGCACGGCAAAAAAACGCCTCACTTCTCGTTCAAAAACACCAAAACCAGGTAACCAAGCTCTAGAAATGATTTTTTTATTTAAATATTCATTGATATTCATTTTTTATCCTTGTTCTAAACTTCAACTCGTAAACAGGAATGCCCATTCCCAAGCTTTTCTACTATAATACGTGAAGCAATCGATTCTTTAAGCACCTCTACGTGGCTGATAATGCCTACTTGAGTGCCTGTTGAGTGGAGTGACTCAAGCGCGCTCATAGCCGTTTGCAGAGTGATGGGATCAAGTGTACCAAAGCCTTCGTCGAGTAATATCGTTTCAACAGGCATTTTTACGGATCGATAATCAGCAAGTGCAAGTGCCAGAGCTAACGAAACTAAAAAAGTTTCACCACCTGATAATGTTTTAAAGGATCGTGCTTCATCAGCATGATAACCGTCTTTAATTGCAAAGGCGAGACGAGGGACACCATTGGCATCGAGAGCGGGGGCAAGGGAATAACGCTTTTCAAAACGAGCAAGGTGTGCATTGGCTTTTGTGATCAGTTCTTCTAAATTTAAAATCTGCGCAAATTTTTTAAACTGATTGCCTTCGCCTATTCCAATAAGTTGGTGGAGTTTGAGCCAAGTATTATATTCAACTTGAATTTTTTCAAGTTCTTTTTGTTTGCTCGAAATTTTGGATTTATTTACATCATTATTTATCATTTTTGCATGTAAATCCGTGTATTCGTTGCGCTTACAAAGAATGGATTGTTCCAATCTATTTTTCTTCTCTTGCAAAGTAAGCATATTCTCCTGATCATTCATAAATGGATAATTTACATTATGATCTTTAAGATCTTTTTCTCTTTGTAATTTATTTTCGTTTAATGAAAATTTTTCAGTTTCAAGCTTGTTTTTTAAGTTCGAATAATTTTGGTTGAATTCTTCGGAAATATGGAGCGATATTGCAGATTCTTTTGTTTGAATATGAATTGTTTTAAGTTCAGATTCAATTTTTTCTTCAAGTTCTTTTTCTTCAAATTTAAGCTTTGAGAGAGAATTTGTTAAATTCTCAATTGAAAAATTGAGAATGGAAATTTTATTATTTAGCTCTGCAAAATCTTGCTCAGCAGTTTTTAATATATTTTCACTTTCCTCGATCATAGTGATTAAGTTTGCTTCAAAACTATCAGGATCTTCGCCGCTTAGATATTTTGTTAATTCTATTTCGATATCTTTTAATCTATTTTGTAAACTTTGAATTTCTTGTTCAAGGCTATTTTCTCTGCTTTTAAGATTGTCAAGTTCAAGAGATGTTTTCAAAATATTATTATTTAATAATTTAAGGGTATCGTCTGCTTTTTTGAATTCCAAAAAAGAATTACGAGAATTAAAGTATAATTTATCATTGTGAAGATTATCGCTAGTTTCATGTAGAAAAGATTCTAAAACAAAATCTTCACACTGACTTGTAATTGTTTCAAGTATTTCATTATATTTAGTTAAATTTTTATTATGATTTTCTTTTTTTTCAGTATAAATGTCTTTTTGCGTATTATAATTGTGATAGGTTTTAACAAGGATATTGTGAAGCTTTTCAATGGATTCATATTGTTTTTTATTTTCCACTTCCGCTTTGTATAAGACATCGAGAAAATTCTCTTGTCCCATTATCTGTACTTTCAAAGTGTCAAATGCAAAGTTCTTGATTGCTCTGCATTGTAAACTGATTTGTTCAGTCAATTGATTGAGTTCTAGACTCAGCTTATTTTTATTTAGAACCTGAGATTTTAGGGTGGCTTCTACAAAATTTATTTTTGCAACAAATTCAAGATAATTTTTTTCAGATTTTTCTTTTATAGCCAATAATTTTTGATGTTTTTCAAGAACAGCTTGATCGACGATTGCAAATGTCTTCTGCAAAAAATAGGGATGTTCTTTGCTTCCACAGAGGGGGCAATCTTGACTGTCATGAAGCAGTCTCCTGTTCTTTGCGATTTCCATAGCCCAAGATAAGTTAGAAATTTCATCATTTAAGTTTTTAATTTCGCTTTCTTTTTCGTTTAATAGACTCTTTAATTGTATTGTTTTACTTTTTTCATCTTTGCATAATTGCTCTAAGCTCGATATTTCATCGATGTATTTTGGGATTTTCGCTGATTTTTCATCTAAATTTTTTTGCTCCCAAATAAGTGTTGATATTTTTTTTTGCAGCTGGATTAGATTATTTTTTTCAAGTTCATAAGAATTCATTTTTTCATTTGGATGAGAATATGGAGATATAATTTCAAAAATCTCTTTTTTAACAAGATTAAATGCTTCACTTGCCATATCAAGTTCAAGATGAGAATTCTTTTGTGAGTAATAGGTTATGATGAGATCACTTTTAAGAAATTCTAATAATTTTAATTTTTCTTGCTCAAGAAAATTCTTTTGAGTTAAAAAAATTGAAAATTGGGTTTGTTTTTTATTTTTTTCTAAAATTACATCGGAAAACATAGTGGATTTAGTTTTATTTTCTTCGATGATTCTTTGTTTTTCTTGATGGAGTGATCGGGATTTTAAAATCTCATCTTTTATTTCAGTATATTTTTTTTTGTTTTGAACAAAGTTACTTTTATATGAATCGATTTTTAATTTAAGCATGTTAATCTGGGTATTTAAATCGGAAAAAAGTTGTTTTTTATCAGTAATATCTGCTTGAGAGTCAGAGATTTTCTCGGATAATTTTCTTTCACTTAAAATAAGATCAATTGCTTTTTTAGCTTTCTGATAGGAATCAACGCGATCGAAATTATATTGATTGTCAGTGATTTCCATTAATATTTCTTTGAATTTTTCAGATGCTTGCTCGACTCTCAGCTTGAGATCTTCTTCTCTCAGAAACCAGTTGATTCCGTTTTCAATAGATTTTAATTCTTGGGCTGAATTCTCGATATCTAATTCTAATTTTATTTTATTGCTTTTTAAAACTTCTTCATCTTCTTCCGACAAGATGTTTAAATCAGTTAAACTTGATCGTAATGTATGTACTTTTTCTTCAAGATATTTCTTTTTATCAGCAGCTTTTTTGCCAATTTCTTTATAAATCTCTGTATTGGTCAAGCGTTCTAGGATTTCGGCTCTTTCGTCTTCATTTGCTTTTAAAAAGGCTGCAAACTCTCCTTGTGCAAGTAAAACCATTCTTTTAAAATCATGGACGCTTAAATTCTCCAAGACCTTTTCAAAATAAGGCTCGTAAAATTTAGGTCTGTGATCACTAATGAGTTCAAGAAAATTTTCTGAAATTGGATCAAATATTTCTAAAACTCTTCTTGGATCTTTAAACTTTCCATCTGCTTTTTTAAAAGCACGCTCACATTGCCATGTGGCTCGATAGATTTTAATCTGCCCATGTTCCGTTTTTTGAAAGGTCAATTGTGCATAAGCAGAATATGTGCCCCTTGACATGACTAGGCGGCTGTCATTTTCAAGATCCTTCTCTGCTTTATTTTTAGCTAAGCGAGGAGTTTGACCAAATAATGCCAAAGACATAGCATCCATTAATGTAGATTTTCCAGAACCTGTTGCTCCCATGATAAGAAAAATAGGTGCACTTTGTAAGTCTTTGATAAAATCTATACTGTGGCGTCCATAAAGAGAATTTAGATTTTCGAGTTCAATTTTTAACAATTTCAATTTAATTACCTTTATTTATTATCTTTGGAAATTAAACTTCTAAATGCTGTGAGTAAGTTTTCATCAAGAGCTTGATTTTTTAGCTCACACATTTTTACAAACACATCTTCAACACTTAATTCTTTTAACGATTTATTGTGCTCAAATATATTTGCTTTTTGTTTTTTATGAATTGGGTATTGTTTTATTTGTGAAATAATTGGAATATTTTTTGAAAATGAAGATATAGAAAACTGATCCTGTGTAGAATTATTATCCATTTTTTTTGCAAAATAGGATTCAATTTCTTTACGAATTTGAAAATCTATGCCAATAGAAAAAGACTCCACATTTATTTGTAAAGTTAAGAAGGGTGGAAGTGGAGTTGTCCACTTCAATTGTTTAATTTTTACATAAACTTCTTCTAGCTCTCCTGATATTTCTACAATATTTCTAAGAACAGGAACCGATATTTTTTCTACTTCTGGACTTGTTTGTCTTTGATTGAAATTGAGAACATAAACAGCGCGATCTGTTTTTGATTCTTTTACAGAAAGTGGTATTGGTGAACCGCTATAATATGCGTTTGACTTTTCAACCCTATAACTCCTATGTACATGTCCAAGAGCAACGTAACAAAAGCGCGGGTCGAAGATATCGCTGGGTAAACTGCCAATGGTGCCTACCAAATGAACTTCGAGCGGTGAGTCATCTTTTTCACTGCCAGTGCAAGCCAAATGTCCAGTGGCAATGAGCGGAACATTTTGAGCAATTTCTTCGGCTTTGTCAGCTAAATTTCGATAAAGTTCAGAGAATTTATTTTTAAAATCTGCTTGAATTTCTTTTTCAGATAAAAAAGCTGTTCTTACCCCTAGACGAAATTCATGAATATAAGGCACAGCAGCAATAATCATTTCAATTTTATTATCAGAAGAATAAATAGGGCAAAGATATTTTTCTAAATTATTAAGATCATTTGTCATCCCTCCCACAACGAAAACATCTAGAAGTTTTAATAACTCAGCGGGTGCATCGAGACGTGAGGGAGAATCGTGATTTCCACCCAATACAATTACTTTTTTTACAGTTGTCGACTGAGAAATATGCAATAAAAATTGATAATAACTTCTGAGAGATTCTGAAGAGGGTTGAGTTTGATCGAAAATATCACCCGCAATTAAAAGAACATCTATTTTTTGTTCATTTAATGTATTTAATAACCAATTCAAAAAAAATTTATGATCCTCTTCTCTACTGACACCTTCATAAGAAGCGCCTAAATGCCAATCTGAGGTGTGTAAAATTTTCATGAAATCACTCGCAATTTTTTGAGTTAAATTTTCTTTTTGTACTCTTCAGCTTTTTTCCTGAGCTCGTCAGGAGAGGTATTTTTAAAGGTAATATACTCTTCGGACTTAGGATCTTTCTCCAGTTGAGTGGCTAAATTAGCGTAGCATTCTACAATTTTTTCATTTGCTTCTGCTATGAGATCAGCATATTGTCTGTAACTTTTTGTTAAAGATAAATATCTTTCTAGCGCGGCTGAATATTGTTCTTTTCTCAAATAAAAGTCTGCAATAAATTTTTCATGTTCAGCCAATCTACGGGTAAGGACTTCAATGCGATTTTTAGCATCATTTACATGTTCGGCATTTTGAAAATTCTTAACGTAGAATGAATATTTCGCGATGGATTTTTTTGCATTGAGTTGTTCTTTGTCAACCGCGGTAGGTGCTTGGAAATCGTATGCGACAGCAATGCGGTAATGGGCAAGAACTACGCTTGGGTTATTTGGATTTTTTCGAATAAAATCTTCATAAGCAACAATACTTTCTGGGTATCTATCCGCTTGATAATATGCATCGGCTTGCATGAGATCCGCTTCTACATTAAACTTTGAATAAGGATAACGGATTTTATATTCATCTACACTTGTAATAACATCTGTCCACGATTCGCTTTTATATGAATTGCGAATAAGAGTGAAACCTTCATCTTGTGACATCTCCCCAATTGGGATCGTTTGGCAGGCATTTAAGATAAGTACAGAAGTGCTTAAAGCTATGAGAGTTATTAAATTGCGGATTTTCATATTCAGTTCTTTTCTTATGACAATAAGCTACGCCTATTAATTATTTATTTTGTTCCTCGACAAGCTCTACGAGCACCCCTCCGGTTGAATGAGGGTGAATAAATATGATGCGTGTGTTGTGTGCGCCATATCGTGGAACATCATCAATAAGACGAATATTGTTTTTTTTCAAATGATCAATCCACTCATCTAAGTTATCAACTTCAAGAGCGACGTGCTGTACGCCAGAACCCCTTGATTCTAGGAACTTAGCTATTGGGCTGTCACTTGACGTGGCCTCAAGAATCTCAAGTCGCGAATTTTCAGCTCTGATAAATTGCACACTCACCATTTGTTCTTCAACAATTTCTGAACCCTCTTTGACTAAATTCAGAATTCCATGGAAAAATTTTACTGACTTTTCTACATCTTTTGGCACAATTCCTAAATGACTAATCCTTTTAATTAACATATTTAATCCTTTATTTATGAATATATTTTGTATAAAGGTTCTGAGCCAAAGCCATAGCAGTTGTTTTCCCTTGAGCAAGCTCATCAATTTCAGAATCGGGGATTTTATCTGTTTCCTCTTTGAAATTAAGTTCTGTCAAAATTAATATATTTTGTAATATCTCTCTTCTTAATCTTAAATTGCGCAGATTTTTGCCTTTATTATGCTTATTTTCATATTCTGAATGTAAGAATATTTGCTCAGTTATTTCTTTAATCCCTTGATTGAGAGAAGCTGAACTTTTTAACACAGGGGGGCACCATACTTCTGAGTCGAGAGGCATAGTATTTTCTTTAATTTCTTGCACCATTCTTGAAGGATCCGATAAATCGCACTTATTAATAATATAAATATTTGCTAATTGTAAAATACCAGCTTTCATCAGCTGAATTTCATCGCCGCTATTTGGCATAAGAACAAGCAAAGTGGTGTCGGCGAGATTGATGATATCACTTTCACTTTGACCGATTCCGACCGTTTCTACTAATATATAATCAAATTCTAGCAGAGTTGCTAAACGGATAGCGCTGCGGGTTGCTTTTGCTACTCCGCCCAGAGCACCGCGCGAACCCATCGATCGGATAAAAACGTGCGTGTCGCGAAAGTGATCCTGCATGCGAATCCGATCGCCCAATATCGCTCCACCTGAAAGAGTGGAAGAAGGATCAACGGCGAGTACAGCCACACTTTTATTATGCGCACGTAATTCTCTGACAAATAGATTCGTTAAAGTTGATTTTCCTGCGCCGGGTAAACCCGTTATACCAACAACTCGCGTTTTGGAAGATTTATTTTCTGCAAGTTGAATGCCAGCGTGTGAAAGGAGCTTAGGCGCAAGCAATGGATCATTTTCGACAAAAGTAATTGCTTTGCTCAAAGCTCGGATACGTGAGCGCCATAATTCCACATTTGGTAACGCTTTTTTACCAATCAGCAGTTCAACAAGTGAATTCAATTCTATGGATTGCTGTATCTTCATTTTGTAACCTTAATTTGCAGGAACAATACTAAAAAGTAAGTCTCCTGCATTGACATTATTACCTGCAATTATATTTAAATTTGCTATTTTACCATCACATTCGGCAAGAATGCGATTTTCCATTTTCATTGCTTCAATAATAACTAAAGTATCCCCTTCTTTTACAAATGAATCATTTTGAATAAGAATAGAAATAATTTTTCCAGTCATGGGCGATTTCATCTCTCCACCCCCAAAATTGCTAACTGTGACTTTTGGGTTAACAGCTCTAATAGGAGTGACATGGAAATGATTGTGTGTGAGTAAACCTTGATTCTTAACAGCAATACGATAAAAATCATTTCTTTTTTTTGCTTTAATTTTTTCTATGCGCACTATTTTATTATTGATTAAGTAACTTCGTCCGTCAGCAAGTAGACAGACTGAATAATTTTTAGGATTATCATTTTCTTCGGATAAAGAAACACTAAAGTAGTCGCCATTCGCTAAGTGAGTAAGATCTGTTGTACAAGAAATCTCTACTTGAAAATTCTTTGTGTTAGAATTTTTTTGCACATTCATTTTCATTTATTAAACTCCATTTATCTTCGTGTGCTTTCACTAAGAAAAGCAATCTTCCACGGTTCTTGACTTTCAATTATTGTATGTGGCCTGGCTTCGCCATGTGTTTTATTTTCAACAATTTTTATGGCTATTGCACATGCTTCAAACACAGATATGTCATCTCTTTTTTCTTCAATTTCTTCTAGTAGATGTCCGTTTTCTTCAATAAATCTTGTTGTGTAATTTCCTGCACGGAAATCTTTATTTTCTAGGAGAGCT